>CAYNRS010000412.1:0-2879 GCA_964399565.1 uncultured Ignavibacteriaceae bacterium | reverse complement strand
ATGTTCCAGACGTTGAAATACATTCCCGCCCACGTGCTTTTCATTGACGGTGAAATCCTCGGCATTCTTGCGTTCGGGATCGCAGGATTTCTGTGGCTTGTGGTTCCCTTCTGGGATCGAAAGAGTTCCCGCGGCGAGCACAACCGTTTCATCAACTATATTGGAATTTTCGTGGTCCTCTATATCATTCTCCTGACGGTTCTCGGATGGATATTCTAAAAAGACATATCCTCACACTTTTCATTCTTGAGTTCGGCGCTCATATAGCTAACGCTCAAAGCGGCCGGAAGGACCAATGTCTCACGTGCCACGAAGCAATCGGCGACAAGGCCTACACATCGTTTCTCAGAGATGTCCATTACAAGAAAGGGCTTTCCTGCGCCGATTGTCATGGGGGAAACAGGGCATCGGAAGAGATGGAAGTGGCAATGGACAAATCGAGGGGTTTTCTCGGTGTTCCGAAGGGGGACGACATTTCTCTGACCTGTGCAACGTGCCATTCGAACCAGGAGAGGATGTCCAGATTCGGTTCAAAGGTTCAGGTGAATCAGCTCGAGATGTTGTCGGCTAGTGCGCACGGGAAGCTCGCAACCACGGGGAATGAGCACATTGCCCAATGCACGACCTGTCATGGGTCTCACGGGATTGTTTCAGCGAAGAGCACGGCTTCGCCCGTTCACCCTCTGAACGCGCCGAAGACGTGCGCGAAGTGCCATAGCAACGCGTCGTACATGAGGACGTACAATCCCTCGCTGCCAATCGACCAGATGGAAAAATATCGCACGAGCGTGCATGGTGTTCGGAACGCAAACGGCGACTCGAAGGCTGCGGAGTGTGCAAGCTGTCACGGGAGTCATGACATACGGCCGGCGAACGATATGAAATCGGCGGTTCATGCCACGAATCTGCCAGCCACCTGCGCCTCCTGCCACAACGATGCCGAACACATGAAGGGCTACAAAATCCCAACAGACCAGCATGAGAAGTTTGTCAAGAGTGTCCACGGCGTCGCGCTGCTGCAAAAACGCGACCTTGCCGCTCCAGCGTGTAATGACTGCCACGGGAATCATGGTGCGACACCTCCCGGCGTAGAATCCATTTCAAAAGTATGCGGAACGTGCCACGCTCTGAACGCAGATTTGTTTTCGGCGAGTCCACACAAGAAGGCTTTTGACCAGCAGCGACTGCCTGAATGCGAAACGTGCCATGGAAATCATGAAATCATCGCTGCGACAGAGAACCTTCTGGGCGTGAGTCAGGATGCTGTCTGCAGCAAATGCCATTCCCCGGAAAAAAACACAAAAGGGTACGGCGTAGCAAAGAACATGCGGTCGCTTATCGACAGCCTGGAGGTATTTCAGGGATACTCCGCCTCGCTTATTGCCGAAGCAGAGCAGAAAGGTATGGAGGTGGGTGAGCCGAAATTCAAGCTTCGCGATGTGCACCAGGCTCGTTTGGAATCACGCACGATGGTTCATTCATTCAACGAAGAGCGATTCCGAGAAGTGGTGGACAAGGGTTTGAAGACTGCTTCCATCGTCCAGGCTGAAGGACAACATGCTCTCGATGAATATGTGTACCGGCGCGTGGGCCTTGGAGTTTCCACCCTCATTATTACCATTTTGGCGATTTCATTATATTTCTTTATCCGTAGAATCGAACGGAAACACCAAGAATCGATTCCACCATCGCAATCAAATCTTCAACCTAAAAGGAGGTCGTAATATGGCAAGAACTATCAGCGTCTTTCTCGTAGTTATGGTTGTTCTGTCGATGACCCTTTCAGCACAGAACAAATACATTGGAGTCAAGATGTGCTCGATGTGTCACAAAACGGAAAAACAGGGCAAACAATTCGATATCTGGCAAAAAAGCCGACACTCACAGGCATATAAAACTCTCACGACTGCGAAGGCAGATGAAGTCGCCAAGGCAAAAGGGTTGACAAAACCTGCGGCTCAGTCGCCCGAATGCCTGGAGTGCCACGTCACCGCAGCCAGTATGGATGCCAAACTTGTTGACAAGCAGTTTGATTTCAAGGACGGCGTCCAATGCGAAACATGTCATGCCGCGGGTTCAAAGTACAAGGACCTCACTATCATGAAAAGCAAGGAGAAGTCGGTTGCGGCGGGGATGAGGGAATTCAAAGACAATGCCGCCATTGAGGCGCATTGCAAAACGTGTCACAACGAGAAAAGCCCATCCTACAAAGAATTCAAATTTGAGGAAATGTGGTCAAAAATCAAACACCCTGTGCCAAAAGCTGGTTAGGCACAAGGACTGCAGCACACCAAAGGACGGCTGCTTGGCGAGCGCTGACCGCACAAGCGTCAGAGACCCAAGGCTGTCTTGATTGAAAGGAAACGATCATGGAAACGAAGACCGCTGTTGAAAAGAAAAACGGCGGTGCGCTAAAGATCGATACGCTGAAGATCACGGATTCCCGGACGGGCAAAGAGTTCGAGATTCCGATTGACCACGAGACGATCAAGGCCACCGACTTGAGGCAAATCAAAGCCAAAGAGGATGATTTCGGGATGATGACGTACGACCCGGCGTTTATGAACACGGCGTCGTGCAAAAGCCGCATTACGTTTATTGATGGCGACAAAGGGATTCTCCGTTACCGCGGGTATCCCATCGAACAACTCGCCGAGAAGAAGTCTTACCTGGAAATCGCTTACCTCGTGCTCTATGGAGAGTTACCGAACAAAACGCAGTATGAGGATTGGGCGAATCAGATTCGATTCCACACGTACCTGCACGAAAACGTGAAAGGCCTTATGGAGTCTTTCCGGTACGACGCGCATCCGATGGGCATTTTTGTCAGTGTCCTTGCGGCGCTGTCGACGTTTTACCCGGAGGCAAAACACGTGTTG
>CAYNRS010000411.1:0-2882 GCA_964399565.1 uncultured Ignavibacteriaceae bacterium | reverse complement strand
CGCCGAACAGAACGTCTGCGATGGCAGTACCCGCAGCCTGGCCCGGATACCACGCTTCAAGAATTGCAGGAACGTGTTCCGAGGCCCAGTTGACTGCAAGAGCGCTTCCGTTAAGAAGGACAAGGACGATGGGCTTTCCAAGCGATGAAATCTCCTTCAATAAGTTTTCCTGGGCGAGAGGAAGGCCGATGTCAGTCCTGTCTCCTCCAGAAAATCCGGGCACCGTCACTTCCATCTCTTCGCCTTCGAGTCTCGGGGAAAGTCCCATGAACATGACGACAGCGTCACTTTGTTTTGCGGCCTCGAGCGCTTCTTGTTTGATTCTCGGTTCCGGCTTTGACCAAACAAGTCGAATGCTTGCGTCCGCGCGGCGGTCGAAGTACTCGACTTTCAGTCGGACAGGAACTCCAGCCTGAAGATTAACGAGGGTCGATTGTGTAGAAGCGACATGTGTGTCGCTGAAATCGATGCGGAGTGAATCGTCAAGAATGAGCCTGAAACCTCCAAACACGTTCACGCCTATTGCATACTTCCCTGTCTCAGGCGGGATAAGGAGCCCTGTCCAACGCACGCTGAAACTGTCTTCCCTCATTCCCGCGATGGGTGGATTTTCCCACCACTGAAAATCGATCGTTGAGTCCGTTCGTGCGAAATACGGTGTTCCAACAAGGCTGGGATTGTTGAAATACCCGGCATTCAAACCTTGCAGCGAATTTGGTGAATCGCCAGAGCGAAGATAGGAAGACGGAACTTCCTCGAAAAAGCGGACATTATCCGCAACATCGCAACCTCGCGCGTAAAGAACTTTCATTCGCGGGCCGACCTTCCGCTTTATGCCTTCAAGTGGCGTAATCGGTTCAGCCGGTGTGCCGTTATAATTGCCGAGAAGAACTTCGACATCGTCGGCATTAGGTCCTATCACTGCAATTGTGCGAAGGTTTTTCTTGAGAGGAAGAATCTTCTCTTCGTTCTTCAGCAGGACGATGGATTTTTGCGCTGCCTCAACCGCAAGTGCACGGTGTTTGCTATTATCGTTGATGCTGTAGGGAATGCTAGTGTAAGAAACGCGTTCGGGAGGGTCGAACATTCCAAGTTTGAAGCGCGCGCGAAAAAGTCGCTTGACTGCAATGCCAACGAGTTCTTCGCGCACGAATCCTCTTCTCACAGCAACGGCAAGGCTATCATAGGTCACGCCACAATTGAGGTCTGTCCCCGCCGCCAGAGCCATGGCGGCCGCTTCGGGAGCCGACCCGACGACCTTATGAAAAGTGTAGAAATCCATGATTGCCCAACAATCTGACACAACGTAGCCGTCGAATTTCCACTCGTCCCTGAGAATTCTTTGTAGCAACTCATTACTGCCGCAACAGGGCGCTCCCCGGAACCGATTGTACGCGCACATAACTGATTGTGCATGTCCTTCCACGACAGTTGCACGAAATGCCGGAAGGTACGTCTCCCGCAAATCATATTCGCTGACGTTTGCATCAAAGACGTGCCTGTCGGGTTCCGGCCCGCTGTGCACGGCGAAATGTTTCGGTGTGGAGACGGTTTTTAGATACGCGGGATCGTTTCCCTGCATTCCTTTGACGAAAGCAACGCCGAGAGTTCCCGTGAGGAAAGGATCTTCGCCAAAAGTTTCCATACCGCGTCCCCAACGCGGGTCGCGGAAGATGTTGATGTTCGGCGACCAAAAAGTAAGTCCTTCATAAATGCCGCGTCGGCCATGGCGGACGGCATGATGATGTTTTGCCCGAGCCTCGTCAGAAATGGCCGTGGCAACGCGGAACATCAATTCTGAATCCCACGTCGCAGCAAGTCCGATAGCCTGAGGAAAAACCGTGGCTTTGCCGGCCCGGGCAACACCGTGAAGCGCCTCGCCCCACCAGTTATAGGCGGGAATCCCCAGTCGCTCGACTGCCGGTGCGTTGTAGAGCATTTGTTTGACTTTTTCGTCGAGTGACAGTCGGCCGACAAGGTCATCTATCCTTTTCTCGAGAGGAAGGTCGGGGTTCTGGAATGGAAACAATGGTAGTGATTGGCCAGCGGAAAGCGAAGAAAGACACTGCAAGAGAACGAAAAAACCAAAGGGACGGCGAAACAAGAATCGCATAGAGATTAGTCGGAATTCTTCATCAAGCCGGATTGAATGAGGATTGTTTCGAGATCTTTCTCTTCCGACTTGTTCAACGGGCGTAATGGCGTTCGTACGTGACCGCCTTCGTAACCCATGAGCTGAGCCGCATACTTGAGCCCGGCCACGCCATAAGTTGTTGTCACGGCGGTGTTGACCGGATTCAGCCTTTGTTGAAGTTCTTGGGCGCGCTGGAGAAGTCCCTCTTCGAAAAACTTCTGGACGTTTGCACAATGGTTGGGTGCAGCGTTGGCAAGTGCAGGGATTGCACAGCGAATGCCGATTTTCAAAGCTGGTAGCAGCGCCCCGGCCGTTCCAACAATGACCTGAAAATTCTCGGAAGCTTCTTTAAAGAAGGCGCTCAACTGTTCAACATTGCCGGCGCTGTCTTTCATACCGATGATATTTCGGTGTTGACTCAGGATCCTGACGACGTTGAGCGAAACATTGACATGACTGAACTTTGGGACGTTATAGATGAGGATCGGGATGTCGGAATGGTCGGCGACCTCTGTGAAGTGATGAATGAGAGCATCATCCCCCATCCGGTCGATGTAATAGGAAGGTGTGAGAATCAGCGCGGCGTGAACGCCGAGTTTTGCCGCTGCGTTTGTGAGCCGGATTGTCTCGCGAGCTGATTCCAGTCCCGTGCCGGCGAGAATTGTTCTGTCTTTCTTTGCGGCTTTGATGGTAAGCTCAATCAGTTTGAGTTTTTCATCGTAGGATAGAAAAGGAGCCTCGCTGTTGG
>CAYNRS010000410.1:0-2896 GCA_964399565.1 uncultured Ignavibacteriaceae bacterium | reverse complement strand
AATCGTGGTGCACAAAAAGCGAAAAACGGAGCCCAACCGTTTCCACGGTTTGATAATTCCAGATGGGAATGCATCTTGCTCTCAGGCTCCCCCCACATGAATCACATCATCGCCAAACTTTTTTCGAATTTTATCGACGGCGAAAAGAGCAGGTTCGCGTCGGCTTTCAGCAAAGAGCGGTAAATCCTCATCTGCCTCCTCCAGAAAATTCGACAATTTAACACCGAGAAGTCGTAAGCCCATTTTTCGAGTATAGTTTTTTTGCAGAAGTTCCCGAACTTTTCTGAAAACGACAGCATCATCATTCGTCGGAGAAACGGATTCGGCACGTGTAAACGTTTTGAAATCGGAATACCGAATCTTCAGCGTGATCGTCTGCGCTTTCCAGCGATGAGACCGCGCCGTTGAGCAAACGCTTTCCACAAGGGAAAACAATTGTTTTTCCAGTTCTGGAAGAACAGAGATGTCACGGCCGAAGGTTTCTTCGTTGCTTATACTCTTCCTGCCGAATTCCGGATTCAAGGAATCTCGTCCGCGGCCGTTTGCGGCGTTGTGGATCCAGATACCATGTTTGCCGAGGATTTTCACAGCTTCTTGCATCGTGATTTTCTGGATATCCGACACAAGCTGAAATCCTTTTTTGCGGAGGAATGCTGATGTTTTTTTGCCTACACCTGGAATCACATCGATGGCGTAAGGGGCAAGAAACTTTGCCTCGCTTCCATGCGGAACAAAAATAACGCCATTCGGTTTGACGGTCCCGGCAGCAATCTTCGAAACGACTCTGTTTGGTGCAAGCGCTATGGTACACGGGAGGCCGAACTCATCTTTGACAAGCGTTTGGAGTTTTTTCATGAGCCCGGGCAAGTCGTCTCCGTACAGGTGTTCACAACCAGTGAAGTCCATGTACATTTCATCGATGGAGGCGCGCTCGACGACCGGAGAAAATTCCTGCATGCGTTTGTAGATCCTGTCGGAATAATCGGAGTACTCAGAATAATGGCCATGTACCATGATCAACTGTGGCCATAACTTGAGCGCTCGTGCCGCCGGCATTGCGGAATGAACGCCGAACTCGCGTGCTTCGTATGACGCCGAAGCAACGACACCACGGCCCGTGGGTGAGCCGCCGACGACTACTGGTTTACCGAGGAGGGATGGGTCTTTGACTCGCTCGACGGAAACATAGAAACAGTCGAGGTCGAGGTGGGCAATGTATCTCAGTCTGCCGATGGGCTCCATCTTGTTGGGATGACATATGAGATCGTGTCCATCACGTCGCTTCCAAACCTGTCGAAATCATTTTAACCCTGTCGACCCCGGCTTCAAGTACTGCGCAAACCACTTTGTTATTGCCACCGTGGATTTGATTCGATTTGGAGTTTTCCGCCATCCGTGTCCTTCATCCGGAAAAAGCACGTACTCAACAGGAATGTTTCGCTTCTTGAGATTCGTAACCACTTGAACTGCCTCAACAACTGGAACATTTGTGTCGTTAGCTCCGTGGAGTACGATCGTTGGGGCGATGACTTTGTCGACCTTGTTGATGGGGGATAGACTTCTGAGCATCTCCAACTGAGTCTTCGGGTCTCCATATTCAACAGTGGAAATGGCAGCCATCCAGGGCTCGGTGTTTGCGAAAAACGTTTCAAAGTTCACGACGCCGAAGAGGTTCGCGCCGGCTGCAAAAAGGTCGGGATACTCTGTCAGTCCTGCCATGACCATATATCCGCCGTACGAGCCGCCCATGATCCCGATGCGTTTTGGATCCGCGACGCCGTTGTTCACCACGAACTCGACGCATGACTTGATGTCGTTCACGCCGTTGACACGCAACGGTCCGTTATCCAGGTTGACAAAACTCTTGCCGAACCCGGCTGAACCCCGCACATTCGGTGCAAAAACAGCAATTCCCTGTGAAATGAGTGCTTGATAATCACTCCGAAAACTTGGTTTTTCCTGGCCCTCGGGTCCGCCGTGGAAACTCAGAACAACCGGGCCCGGCTTCACAAAAGACTGAGGAACGTACAGCCATCCGCTAAGGGAAAGGCTGTCATGTGCAACAAAACGTACTAATTCTGGCTTGGTCATTTCTACCAGATCAACGCCCGGATGAGGGCTTTGCGTAATCTGTCTGAATTTTGAAGTTCTTGTATCCAGAATCCAGATATCCGCCGGAGAGTTTGAGCCGGACAACACCATCGCAAGGAATCTCCCGTCTTTTGAAAACGTCAGGCCGCCAACGATCTCCAACGGAAGAGGGGGGCCGGGTCGAGTCTTCTCTTTTGTCAGGTCGAGAAAAGAAATTTCCGCTCGACCCGCAACATTCCACAAAAGTACTGCCGTCGTGCCCTGGTTATTGATTTCTAATCCATCCAGTTCTGCGTCACCGCGTTCGGTGAGGATTCGAATGGAGTCTGGAGCCCCATCTTTGGCGATTTTGATTTTTCCGAAGGCTCTTAAGTCCCGATCTTTGTTCGACGCAACATAAATGACGTCGGAGCTCTTTCCAAATACACCTCCAAAACTTCCCGGCCCCTCATGAGGTGTGAGAAGCGTCTCGTTTCCCGTCGAAAGGTCCACGAGATATAAGTTGTTGTCTCCCCGGCTCACTGTCCGTGTCAGAATTGCCCGTTTGTTGTCCATGCTCACGTCAATAAACTGACCGGTTCCCTGATTCTGAGAAGCAAGTTTCAAACTTCCCGAGGGAATTTCAGCGAGATAAGCATCCATCGACGCGCTGCTTCGCCTGTTCGATGCCAGCGTCAAAAAACTCCCATCATGTGCCCATCCTCCCAACCAGTTATTGTCTTTTCCGCCGTCGGTGATTCTCCACATCTCTGTTCCGTTGGGCCGGACAATGTACACCTGTTGGTTCATCCCTCCTCCTGGTGAA
>CAYNRS010000409.1:0-2906 GCA_964399565.1 uncultured Ignavibacteriaceae bacterium | reverse complement strand
CACGCGGGGAGCCATGGTCGGTTATACGAACGCCGGAAAATCAACCCTCCTCAATCTGCTTTCCGGGTCGGATGTGTTTGTTGAAAATCGCCTGTTTGCCACTCTCGATCCGACTACACGGCTGGTCCCTCTCACATCGAGCATGGATATTCTCATCACCGATACGGTTGGGTTCATTCGAAAACTCCCCCACCACCTGATTGCTTCTTTTAAGAGCACGTTGGAAGAAATTACGGAAGCCGATTTTCTCCTCCATGTCGTCGATATTTCACACGGTCATCTTGAATCGCAGATTCGCGTTGTGCATGACACTCTCAGTGATCTCGGTGGTACAGAGAAACCGACCTTAATGGTGTTTAACAAAATTGACGTCCTGGTTGACCGGAGTGTCCTGACTGAATTGGCAAAATCCTACCCCCACGCTGTCTTCATATCAGCAACGCGCGGCATCAATATCCTCGGGCTCAAGGAAAGCATCGCTAAACTGCTTCATGATGAGTTTGTTGAGAGCGAAGTCAAAGTCTCTCAGCAGCACCAGAAACTGATTTCTCAGTTGTACGAAATTGGTGAGGTATTGGAGGTGCAGTATGAAAACAATTCAGTGCTGCTGAAAATTCGTCTGCCCCGGAAAGATACTGACCGCATCATGCGATTAGTCAAAGAAGCACAAAACGGTGTTCAGGAGCTCTCGTGACGATTTCGTCATACAAACACTCCTCCCATTGTCGTGTCGTGGCTTGAACGATGACGCACGACGAATCTGCAGGTTATTTTAAACTTTTTGTCAACCGCTTCATCACAGACCATGCTCAAGCATTCAAAGGTAAACATGTGGTCGACATGCCTGCGGGCACAGGCGTCACGTCACGGGTCCTGCATGAAATCGGCGCGAGGGTATCGGCGTTCGACTTGTTCCCCGAGTATTTTAAAGTCGACGGATTAACCTGTCAACGCGCGGATATCACTCATGGAATTCCCCTTGAGGACGCATCGGCAGACGTTGTGTTCTGTCAGGAAGGGATCGAGCATTTCAGCGACCAACTTCGGGCATTGAAGGAATTCAACAGGGTTCTCAGGCCCGGCGGCAAGCTCTACATTACAACTCCGAACTACTCGAACCTGCGTGCAAAAGTCAGCCACCTCTTTGCGGAGACCGAACGATTTGGGAGCATGATGCCTCCCAACGAAATGGATTCAGTGTGGATGGTGAACACCGGGATATCGAAGGAATTCTATCTGGGACATGTCTTCCTGATCGGCATTCAGAAGCTGCGTGTCCTGGCAAAACTCTCCGGTTTGAAGATTATGGCTCTTCACTTCGAGCAGATCAAGCCGACCTCGCTGCTGCTTTTTCCGTTCCTCTATCCGTTTATTGTTCTTTTCAATGTGCTGGCGTACTGGAACAGCATGCGGAAGAAAAGTGACGTGTCGAGAGAGGAGAAGAGAGAGGTCTATCGTGAGCAGCTTTTCCTCAATATCAACCCGAAAATCCTTGTTGACGGAACCCTGTTCGTAGAGTTCTTCAAAGAGTGCGAATACGGCGACGTTGCCGCAAGACTCCGCAGCGTCCACAAAAGTTTTGACGTTCCGACATAATTCCCACAAGCGTTTGGAGTCGACGTTTCTGTCGCTCAGGGGACGAACTTCGGGTTGACAGGAACGAGGACGAAAACGATGTCTGGAACGATCGCGCCACCGACCCGTAATTTTGTAATTTCCAGAATAACCCGCTCGCCAGCGATCTTCCTCATTGGGTCATCCACAAGGTCAGTGTCCGTCCCTGTCATGGTTATCGTGTAGTCATCGCCGGGCTCAATGCGAACAAAAGGAAGGGGAAGCGACCTCCCGTTGTACTGGTACTTCACGTTTTCAGAAGTCCCCCTGAGGTAAGCCTGCCCCAGATCGAGAGTGTCCTTGCCCTCGTTTTTGAACGTGATTTCAATGGTCGAAGTAATCCTGTCTTTAATTGTGTAGGATGCACGTATTGTGGCCTTGAGCTTTCGTGGCTTATCTAGAAAAGTGTACTCCTCACAGTTACAGCGTTCATTCGTTACAAGGTAGGGATAGGATGGGCTGCACGCAGAGACGTACAATGAGAGGATAAGCGCAATGAAACCATCGAGCTTGAGGTTCGAGGCCCGGTGCATTCTGCACAGAATCATCGCTCGGGGTTTTTGATAATCGTTTCTCCCTTAAAGGAACTTTGGACACCCGCCGCGTCGTTCTTCGTGCCGACGATGTCTCCCCAATGCATCGGGATGACGGCTTGTGGTTTGAACGTATTTGCCGCATCCGCTACCTCTTTTGCCGACATTGTGTACGTGCCTCCGCATGGCAACAGAGCAAAATCTGTTACAACGGTCCTCATTTCGGGTGTGAAATCCGTGTCCCCGCTATGATAGATTCTCTGGCCTGTCGAAAGCGTGATGATATACCCCACCCAGTTGCTTTGTTTTGGATGAAACTGTTTCCCTATGTTATAGGCATGAACTGTCTTTACTTTTAACTCCCCGAGATTGTATGACTGGCCGGGCGTGACGGAAATGACATTGCCCTCGAGCTGAAAAGCAACGTCTTTTGGAGCAAAAATCGTCGTACTGTCTTTTCTGATTTTCGCGATGTCATCGGGCGAAAAGTGGTCGTAGTGGGCGTGAGTAACGAAGAGAACGTCTGCTTTGGGAGATTTGTCCGGAAGCTTCCAGGGGTCGATGTAGATTTGAGTGGACCCGTCTTCGATACGGAACGAAGCGTGTCCCAACCAATGAATATGCTGGTGATTCAAAGTTCCTCCTCTCAAGGATGCCGGGGTTTCACTTTTTTTCTTTCTTCAGCTTCTCCTTAGCCTTGGCAAAACCCGGCTTTAGAATACTGTAGATGATGGCGATCCGCTGCTTGTACGGAATGAA
>CAYNRS010000408.1:0-2909 GCA_964399565.1 uncultured Ignavibacteriaceae bacterium | reverse complement strand
TCAGCATACCATCGGTGGACGTCTCTTCCCCGAAGAAGGGGGTAAACAAGGTCCGCCTCTATCACCGTCTGAACCTGTTTTACCTTGATCTTTCCAACGTCATGCAGGTTTTCAATCAACAATTCGCCGTTAGGACGTCGCTCCAGGACTCGGATCCAGAAAACCCCGTTCAACCCACCCGTGTTAACACCTTCAAAAGCTCGGTAGTCACTCTGCCCGATTACCCTTTGAATACCGGAAAGCGTTTCTTGCGGTGCGGTGAGCCACGGAGATGTGAGCTTTCCAGGATCAACCGGAATCGCTCCAAATTTCGATCGCTTCGTCGAAAGACGCACATCCGTAAGCGAAAGTTCTTGGCTCAAGCGGGACGCTCCGCGCCAGACGATATATGGTACGGGATATCTAATGTTTTTCCTCTTTTTCTCGCACGTTAAAACGGCAGTCCGGTTTGTCGCACCTTCAAACACCTGGATTGCACTGAGATCATGGACTCGCAACGGTTTAAGATGATATGTACAGCCGTCTCTTTCAAACTGGAAACGTCGGAAACCGTCACCTGCACCACGAGTCTTGAAAACGGTCTGCGTAATAACAAATCCAAGACGTCCATTTTCTGCTAAATAGGAGTCAGCGGCAGAGTATGTGAATATGATGGCCAGATCTTTCTTACCTCCACCCAATCTCGCCTCGTGTCCTTTAAGTGTGAATAATCCATAGTTGACCCAAAGGGACTTCATGTCGTCGCGATAGCCCTCAGGCAAATTTTCCCAATTCACCCAAGGTGGATTGCCGGCCACATAATCCACGGCTTTGATGAAAAGAGGAGCAAAAGCGTTCTTTATGATGCGTGACCAGACGCCGTTCTTGTTATCTGCATCAAGTTGCTGAAGATGAACATAAAGTTCCGTATGAAATTCAGTTTCCGATGCAGGAATGCCTTCAGTTTCGCAGCGTTTAAGGAATTCATTGGGTGAATAGCGGTTGCGTATACAGAACTCGAGCGTATCGGCATAGCGACCAATATGTTCGCGGTTTTCGGCAATCTCATTGGGTATTATAAAATCGCCGGCGCTTGTTTTGAGTTTGCGAACTTTTCCGTGGCTGCCGGTGAAAATATCACCATATTCCGAGGGTGTCAGGATCGAGTCGCAGAGATAAACGGGTAATTCGATGGTACTAGCATGACGTAGCAGGTCACGGATGGCCATAAGGAAGTTGGTGCGCGCAGCCATAACTGCCAATGGATTCAAATCGAAACCGATGATGTTGCGTATGATTTTGCGTAAGAGTTCATCTTCACCGAAACCACATTCATGACGATGTTCGTGGTACCAAATCTTGACGCGGTTGAGGGCCATAACGAGGAAGGTGCCCGAGCCACAGGCGGGATCGAGTAGACGCTTGTTCGGATTACCGTCGTAACCGAGTTCGCTGAGGACAAGTTCAGCCAGCCAGTCGGGCGTGTAATACTCACCGAGGTCGTGACGGACGGACTTCGGAAATAGCTGTTGATAGAGCTGCTTAAGCAAGTCGCGGGATTCAGCGGGATCGACACTAAGGGTCGTCGGATCGAATTGGTCTAGGGATTCAGTCATGGCGCGGATGGCGTTTGCACAATCTTCATTCCAAGCATCCAGATACCAGGAAAAAAGGTCACCTTCGAGGAAATTGCGGATACCTAGTTCCGACCAAATCCCCCCCTGTTCGAGGTTGCGTAGTTCATCCCGCAATTTTTCAGAAGTTGGCGCAGAAACGAGCCTCTTCAGCGTTGAGGTCCCCAATGGTGAGAAAGAGGCAACAATCTCGGCGGCCAGCATTTTCATGAAGATCGCATAATAGGTATGCACTGCAAACAAAAGTTCTGCTGGGTTGGAATCAGGGACCCCGTAGTGCTTGGCCAGTTTAGTAATCTTGACGCTCCGACTATGGATGTCGTATCCGCACACCTCCCCGAAAAGAATCTGCCACTGCTGAAAGAAAGTCTGGGCCTTATGACTATCAGTGTCATGGATCAAGTCGTGAATGAGGTGAACCCCACGCTGCGCGCTTTTGCTCTCGGATCCGAAGTACGTGGCAAGGTTATCCGGTGTAAACGAAAGTCCGCGCGCACCCAAAGAGAGGATAGACCGCAGCAAGCGTTCCACTGTACGCGGGGTAACGGGCTGCGGATCATCAACGTCGAAGTTCGCCCCCAACTTTCGGACAAAAACGAACGTGCTGCCGTCGCATCCTACGCCTAGAATACGTCCCATGCCGACGTGTTCTTCAGTATGCAAATCGTGAAAGCGCTTTTGGATCTGTTTGACGACAGCCTTAACACCGGGCGCGTTCTTGTTCACGGCAAGTTTCCCGGCTCCTTTCGAGGTCTTGTATTCGATAACAACACCACCGTATTTCGAATCGATGCGCCCGCCTGCAAGGCCGTATTCATGACGGCCTTTGATGGTTACGCCTGCCTGTTTTACGAACTCGTCAATGAGTTTGTTGCATTCATGACGAATGTCTTCTTCTGAATCGGCCCACTCGGCAGCATTCAACATCTGTTCGGCCATACTCTTGGCATAAACTTCGATAAGCACTTCGAGGTTCTTATTCACGGCATAGTCGCCCTTACTTGGAAATGAAATCTCTCGATAACGGCAAGATATGCAGGTGAATTTAGCGTGGATACGGCATGGAGCTTCACGTTTGCAAGATTCACTTTCTGTCTACCCTCCCTATACCCTCTTCAGTTGTCGTCCGGAAATGAATTGTGAATACCACTTACCCTGAATGCTTTCGCGACTATATCCAAACTCAGCTTCTGTGTTTCATTAACCGCACCCCAGGCCCATTATCGTTTGTGAACTCAGCCCCTGCAGCTTCAAGCGCCTTCGTAATTGCCTCCACCGTGGCGTGGTAGGCTGATA
>CAYNRS010000407.1:0-2928 GCA_964399565.1 uncultured Ignavibacteriaceae bacterium | reverse complement strand
TAACCGTGGACAAAAAACCGCACATCGTCGCAGTTATTCCCGCACGTTACGGGTCTCAACGCTTGCCCGCCAAGCCTCTTCTGGATTTGCTTGGCAAACCGATGGTTCAGCGGGTTTATGAACGCGTGAAAAAGGCCAAATTGGTCAACAGAGTTGTTGTCGCAACAGACGACAAGGAAATAGAAGCCGTCGTCAAGGGTTTTGGCGGAGAAGTGATGATGACATCGACGGAAATCAAGAGCGGCAGTGACCGAATGGCAGCCGTCGCAAAAAAAGTCAAAGGCGAAATTTTTGTGAATGTGCAGGGAGATGAACCACTCATAGAGCCCCAGATGATCGATGAAGCCGTAAAAGTGCTCCTCAAAGATAAAAACGCCGTCGTAGGAACTCTGGCAAAGAAGATCTCATCACATGACGAGCTCTTGAATCCGAGCGTGGTGAAGGTTGTGATGAGCAGGGATGGGAGGGGCCTGTACTTCTCGCGCTCGACAATTCCCCACGTCCGCGATGAAGCAGATGGATCCAGGTGGCTGAGCTATCAATTGTTTTACAAACACATTGGCATTTATGTTTTTCGCAGAACATTTCTCTTGAAGTTCGCAAAAATGAAGCCCACGGCTCTCGAGAAATCGGAAAAACTCGAACAGCTGAGGATACTGGAAAACGGGTACGCAATCAAAGTTGGAATCACAGAATTCGACAGTATTCCCGTCGACACACAGGAAGACGCCGAACGAGTGGTTGCAGTTCTGCAATCAAAGGGCGATAACTAATACAGTTTGCATTAGTATTTTTTAGACTAACAGCAAATGTCGCAAAAGAAGGCGCAAAGGACGCAGAGCAAAGGAGTGCTCAAGATTTTGGAGATTTGCCTCAGGCCTTTGCGATCTTTGCGGCTGCTCTGCGAACTTTGCGGTTAAGTTATAAGAAAGGCCAAAGTTTAGTGGTTTTTCTTCAATTAAGTCTGCCTGAAATCGCACAGCGGAGATCGTCATGGCAAATCATGTGAAACACATTTTTATCACAGGGGGCGTTGTTTCGTCGCTGGGCAAAGGAATCGCGGCAGCTTCGCTGGGCATGCTGCTGAAAGCCCGCGGGCTCAGGGTGACGATACAGAAGTTCGACCCGTACATCAATGTGGATCCCGGGACGATGAACCCGTTCCAGCACGGAGAAGTCTATGTGACGGATGACGGAGCAGAAACGGACCTCGACCTTGGCCATTACGAGCGCTTCCTCAACGAAAGCATGACGCGCCAAAACAACGCAACAACAGGGCAGATTTATTACGAAGTAATATCGAAAGAACGGCGCGGCGACTATCTCGGAGCTACAGTTCAGGTAGTTCCTCACATTACAGACGAAATCAAACGACGTATCTGGAACGTAACGAAATCTGGCAAATACGATGTTATCATAACTGAAGTCGGCGGGACAGTAGGTGACATCGAAAGCCTGCCCTTTCTGGAAGCTATCCGACAATTCATGCTTGAGGTCGGGCGAAGGAATGCAGTGAGTATTCATGTGACGCTCGTGCCGTACATCCGGTCGGCGGGAGAGTTAAAGACCAAACCAACTCAGCACAGTGTGAAGACATTGCTGGAGATTGGCCTACAGCCCGACGTACTGATCTGCAGGTCGGAGAAGCCGCTTTCGAGGGAGTTGCGGGCGAAAATAGCGCTATTCTGCAACGTCGAAACTGGTTCGGTCGTTGAAGGAAGGGACGTGAGTTCGATTTATGAAGTCCCACTGGTCTTCGAAAACGAGCATCTTCCTGACATCGTAATTGAAAAACTCAATCTCAAATGCGGCAGGCCGGATTTGCGAAGCTGGAATCGTCTAGTAAACAGAGTGAAAAAGCCGAGGGGTCACGTTCGCATAGCTGTATGCGGAAAGTACACGGACCTTCAAGATGCTTATAAAAGCATAAGTGAAGCGTTTGTTCACGCCGGAGCCGAGAATGATGTCGCAGTGGAGCTAAAGTGGATCAAAGCTGAGGACGTCGAGCATCACGGAGCGGAACCGTATTTGCGCGACGTTACCGGATTGCTTGTGCCTGGCGGGTTTGGCGAGCGCGGTGTGGAAGGGAAGATCAGAGCGATTCAATACGTGCGTGAAAAGAAGATTCCTTTCTTTGGGATTTGCCTTGGCCTTCAATGCGCTGTCATTGAGCTGGCCAGAAACGTTTGTGGTCTCAAGGGGGCGAATAGTACGGAGTTCAAGAAAACGAAGTATAATGTCATTGATATTATGATCGACCAAAAGGGCGTGAAGAATATGGGCGGCACGATGAGGCTTGGCGCTTATCCCTGCATTCTGACGAAAGGCTCGAAAGCGCACAAGGCGTACAAGAAAGAACTAATCAACGAGCGGCATCGACACCGGTACGAAGTGAACAATAAGTTCCGCAAGAAACTGACGGAAGGTGGCATGGTGTTGAGCGGAGTTTCGCCCGATAACACCCTCGTGGAGATCATTGAATTACAAAACCACCCTTGGTTTGTCGCAGGCCAGTTTCATCCCGAACTAAAATCCCGCGCAATAGACCCTCATCCCTTGTTCCGCGATTTTGTGAAAGCAGCGAAAGAATCAGCCGATTGATGACCTTCCGAAGGTTCTCCCGGCCTCATCGGGACCTTCGGAAGGTTCACATAGCTACTCAGGTTTTAATAGAGAATTGGTCGCGGTTTTTTTGCGCAGGTTCTCCCGGCCTCGTCGGGAGCTTCGGAAGGCTCACACAGGCAAACAAAAAACGCTCTCAAGGAGCTGGGGGCTACCCTCAAGAGCGTTATTGCGATGGGCACCACCGTCTGAGCTTTTTCTCAGAGGTGGGGTCCATCTTCTAAGCCAACCTTAAGACTGCTATTTTGCCAAAATCATTTTTACTGTTGCAACTTCGTTATCCACCTGGATGCGCGCAAAATAAAC
>CAYNRS010000406.1:0-2929 GCA_964399565.1 uncultured Ignavibacteriaceae bacterium | reverse complement strand
GCTGCCCACAAATACACAATGACCTTCTTAGAACTGCCCTGCAATTCAATATGTTATGGGAGGTTTGTCAAGGAATCCTCTAATAAAGGAGACTGCTCTTACGATCGGATAATCAGTTAATCATCACTCCTAAACAGGAACGAATCCTACGTCTTAGCGATGGAAGATTCGTCGATGAACTTCTTGACGAAAGTGTTGACCCCTTTTTGAGGAATTCGGGGACTTCCAATGATTGCTCTTGACACGTTGGGTGAAATTACCTATACTGTCATTGACGTAAGTTTTCATTGTTCTTTCTTTTTGTGAGCCGAAGCGGAGCTTCGGCACTTTCACTTATCAAGAACGGCTGAGGGAACAGGCCCTGTGAAGCCGTAGCAACCGGTTCAGATCAACCTCGCTGAACGTCAGGTGCTAAAGCCTGCCTTGAGCGTTGCTCAGGGAACGATGAGAGGGAGACGGATACAATTCCTTGTAGCCTCTTCTGATCGTCGATAGAAGAGGTTTTTCATTTATTGCCATTTTTTTCACAAGGAGGATTGTATGCGTCTTCAAACCAAAACCATTCACACCGGAGTCGACAAAGACTCCGCCTTCAACAGCGTCATCACCCCCATCTATCAGTCTTCCACGTTCCGTTTTGAGGACGGAAAGACCAAGGGCTACGATTATTCCCGGACTGCCAATCCTACGCGGACTGCCCTTGAGGAAAACCTCGCTGCACTCGAAGGTGGTGTTCGTGCGGCAGCAGTTGCCACAGGAATGGCTGCCATCACGACCGCGCTCCATTACTTCCATTCTGGCGACCACATTATCTGTACTCATGATTGCTATGGCGGCACGGAGCGTATCCTGCGCACATATCGCGAGCTCTTTGGCCTCGAAATATCGTATGTCAACATGCAGAATTTCAGCGCAGTTCACGCAGCCCTCCGTCCAAACACAAAAGGACTCTGGATTGAAACACCGAGCAACCCACTCCTTAATATTGTCGACATCCGTGGTCTTTCCGAGATTGCACGCTCCCACAACGCCCTTTCCATCGTCGATAATACATTCCTCTCGCCGTACAATCAGCGGCCTTTTGAGCTCGGTGCGGACATCATCGTCCATTCAACGACAAAGTACCTGAACGGCCACAGCGACGTTGTCGGCGGTGCCATCATCGTCAACCGCACTGACCTCGCCGAACGGCTTCAATTCCTGCAGAATGCACTTGGCCAGGGAGCCTCGCCGTTCGATTGTTGGCTGGTACTTCGCGGAATCAAAACCTTGGTGCCTCGCATGAGGCTTCACGAAGAAAATGCCAATGCCGTTGCAAGGTTTCTGCAATCCCATCCCAATGTCAGAAAGGTGTACTATCCCGGCCTTGAGAGTCACCCCCAGCATGCTCTTGCCAGACGTCAGCAATTCGGCTTTGGTGGAATGGTTTCGTTCGAAGTGGACGGTGGGATCAATGAAGTGAACCATGTGCTGCGTTTAGTCAAAGTGTTCTCGGTCGCCGAGTCGTTGGTTGGCGTCGAATCCCTCGTCAGCCATTCAGTTTCCATGACGCATGCCTCCATGAACCCCGAACTTCGGTCAAAGGCCGGCATCAATGAAAGTGTACTTCGTCTCTCCGTAGGCCTCGAAGACGTGAACGACTTGTTGGAAGACCTTGACGATGCCTTGAGCTTCAAGAAAACCCCCGCAACTGCTCAAAATCCGATATTGACTGAGGCGTAATATGCTGAACGAGATGCTGGAATTCGTCACAACCCAACAAAAGCTGCTCTTTGACCGGGCACATCCGCTGCGACTGGAATCAGGCGCTGCACTTGGTCACGTCACTGTATCGTACGAGACGTATGGCGAGCTCAACGCTGACGGCACTAACGTCATTCTCATTTGCCACGCTCTCACTGCCAATGCACATGCTTCCGGTTACAATTCCGAGGAAGACAAGACCCCCGGATGGTGGGATGGATTAATCGGCCCGGGAAAAGCGTTTGACACGGACGACTACTTCGTTGTTTGTCCCAATATCCTGGGAAGCTGCTACGGAACTACGGGGCCAACTTCAATAAACCCTACAACGGGTCAACCCTACCGACTATCGTTCCCTGCAATTACCGTCCGCGACATTGTCACGGTGCAAAAGAGGTTGCTCGACGAACTTGGAGTGAATCGTCTTGCCACCGTTTGTGGCAGTTCTCTGGGGGGGATGCAGGCGCTCGAGTGGGGAATCATGTTTCCGGATTTTTGCGAAACTACTATTCCCATCTCCACCGCAGCCAGACAACCGTCGTGGTGCCTTGCATTAAACTCAGCTGCCCGAACGGCAATCAAGAATGACCCTGAATGGCGCGAGGGAAACTATTTGGCACAGCCGGCGAAAGGGTTGGCGCTCGCCAGGATGATAGGAATGATCTCTTACCGCAGCCCGGAGGAATTTGAGCAGCGGTTTGGTCAACAAAAAGTCGACCCGTCGGGCAATGTTTTCGTCGTGGATAATGTCTTTCAGGTTGAAAGTTATCTCCAGTACCAGGGGCAAAAACTTGTCACACGATTCGATGCAAACACCTACCTCTGTCTCACTCACGCAATGGATTCCCACGACATCAGCCGTGGACGCGGCTCGGTGAAGAAGGCTCTCGGATCAATCCGCGCCCGCGCTCTTTGTGTTGGTATATCATCTGATGTCCGTTATCCGGTCGCCCACCAAACCCGGCTTGCTCAGGATATTCCCAACGGTGAATACATCGAGGTCAGCTCCATCCATGGCCATGACGCTTTTCTCATCGAATTCGATCAACTGAATTCTATCATTGCAAATTTCCTCAGAAAGGACAATTCATGATCTCTCTCTCCGATAAGATTACAGTCATCACGGGAGGCTCGCGCGGAATCGGCGCGGCGACCGCCCTTCTTCTTGCGAAAGCGGGGTCAAACA
>CAYNRS010000405.1:0-2930 GCA_964399565.1 uncultured Ignavibacteriaceae bacterium | reverse complement strand
AGGGAAAATAACGTGTGCTCGATCTTGACAAAATTCAGGAAGTTTTCAACCCGGTGCACAACAATACCTAACGTTTCAGGAGTGGGCAGTGAAAAAACAGTTTGGAAATATAGAAGAAAATCGCAATTGAAGCAAGGTAAGTTGGGGCGTGACTGCTACAGGAAAGTTTATTTCACAACGCTTCCTGCGACAAGCTCGTCAACGAGCGTAACGATAGAAAGTTTGTCATTGTTGTCGGATGCTGCAAGTAACATTCCCTCAGACTCCTCCCCCATGAGCTTTGCATGCTGAAGATTTACGACAACAACAACGAGTCTTCCTATGAGTTTTTCAGGTGCATAGTGTTTTGCGATGCCGGCAATGATTTGTCGTGACTCTGTGCCGATGTCAACCCGAAGCTTGAGGAGTTTGTCCGATTTATGTACCTTCTCGGCTGAAATCACTTTTCCAACGCGCAAGTCGATTTTCTTGAAATCGTCTATCGTAATCATCGGTTTCTCCTCTGGTGTATGGACACTCACGGCGTCAGCTCCGCGAAGAAAACGAATCACCTCTTCTATTTGACTGTCCTCCACTTTCTGCACGAGTATTTCGGACTCGCCTAATGCATGAGACTCTTCCAGTCCGGGCAGTGAAGCGCTTTCCCAGGATTGGCTTTCGACCGAATCCCTTTGATTGAGCATTGTCCACATCCGAGCAGTAATACGCGGAATGATTGGGTGGAAAAGGATGGCAAGAGATCGAACAACTTCAAGACAAATGCGTATCGTCGTCGAACATTGTTCCCTATTGGATTTCACCGATTTCCAAGGTTCCGAGTCGTTAAAGTACTTATTGGCGCTCCTCGCCAGGTTCATTGCCTCCAGGGTTGCTTCACGGAACTTGTAGCGATCCATGAAATCGCCAACGATCCTAGATGCCCCCTTCATCTGTGACATCATTTCCTTATCGAGCTTTGACTGAATGCCTAAAGGAGGAACTTTATTCTCAAAATATCTTGCGGCAAACGCAAATGTGCGGTTCACAAAATTCCCAAGGATATCCGCCAGTTCGTTGTTTGTGCGTGCTTGAAAATCCTTCCAATAAAAATCGGAATCGCGTGATTCGGGTAAATTAATAGCAAGAGTGTAGCGAAGAGTATCGGCCGGAAAGAATTTGAGAAAATCGGCGACATCGATTCCCCATCCTCGGCTTTTGGAAAACTTCTGACCTTCAAAGTTCAGAAACTCATTTGCCGGAACATTTTCGGGAAGCACGTAATGTTCTTTCCTAAAATCGTTCCAAGCCATCAGCATGGCGGGAAAAACAATGCAATGGAAAACGATGTTATCCTTGCCAATAAACGCAACGTATTTTGTATCATCACGAAGCCAGTAGTCCCTCCAGGCATCGGGGGTTCCGGAATTCTGCGACCATTCCTTTCCCGAGGTTATATAGCCCAAAACAGCATCGAACCATACGTAGATGACTTTGTCCTCGTATCCGGGGACCGGAACCCTCACTCCCCAAGCTAAATCCCTGGTGACGGCTCTGTCTTCCAATCCCGCCTTGAACCAACTCTTGCAGTATCGCAGAACGTTCTCTTTCCACCCATCGCGTTGATCCCGCGCTTTAATGTATGCCTCAAGCCGGTCCTGATACTTCCCCAACGGAAAATACCAGTGGGTCGTTTCCCGGACAACCGGCGTAGTTCCGCAGATTCTGCACTTCGGTTCGAGCAGATCGATTTGGTTAAGCCAGGTTCCACAATTCTCGCATTGATCTCCCCGTGCCTGAGGATATTTACAGTTTGGACATATCCCTTCGACGTATCGGTCAGCAAGAAACAACTTGTCCTTTTCACAGAATAATTGCTTTTCTCTTTTCTCAAGCAATACACCCTGTTTGTGGAATTCTCTGAAAAATTCCTTCGCAGTTTCGTGATGCAGGGGAATGGAAGTGCGGGAATAATTATCAAAGCTCATTCCGAAATCTTCAAATGCCTTACGGTGGGCCGGGTGATATCTGTCGATCACATCCTTTGGTGACACTTTTTCCTGTTCTGCAGTTACAGTAATGGCCACGCCGTGTTCATCCGAACCACAGAGGAATAACACGCGTTTTTTCCGTAGTCTCTGATATCGCACATAGATATCCGAAGGAAGATATGCGCCGGCCAAATGTCCCAGGTGCAGGAACCCGTTGGCATATGGCAATGCGGCGGTTACCAGAATTCTTTTGAATTCGGATTTCATGATGTGGGTTCGGCGAGGTGATTCTTAAGGTCTATCGCAAGGTTGGTCAAAACCAATGGAAGATAGACATTTTTGTTCAGAAGGGCAATCTGACGCTCCACAGCCTCAAGCGCGTGAAGAAGGTTTGCACGCGGAAATCTTTTGACGAAGTTTTCGGCCGTTCCAAACGAAACGTTCACTTGTGGCGTTTTAACGGCGCCTTCCTGGATGACGAGAGCGTCACGGACCCACGACTGCATAACTTTCAACCAGCGCTCAAGGGAGTTTCTGTCATGATTCGAGGCCAGCTTCTCGATGGTCATGCTAAGATTTATTCTTTGGTCACTAAGAGCAACCCGGAGGAAGTCCACCACTTCTTCACGCTCCTTCGCCCAATCTCTGCTGAGAAGTTCCAGAGCGGCTTTATAACTGCCGTTCGCGAGACGGGAAACGATAGCCGCCTGTTCGTTCTCTGTCCCCTCGCGAGCCATGAGTGCTTCCCGCAAATCGGACTCTTCAAGAGGGTCGAATTGGACGGGCTGACACCGTGAAATGATCGTCGGGAGCAGCTTACTCTTCTGCGAAGTCGTGAGAATCAATATTGTGTTTCCGGGCGGTTCTTCCAGCGTCTTGAGCAGGGAATTACTCGCCTCCGCGTTCATGTTTTCTGCATCAATGACAATAAAGACTTTCTTCCCACGTTCAAATGAAGTCATT
>CAYNRS010000404.1:0-2937 GCA_964399565.1 uncultured Ignavibacteriaceae bacterium | reverse complement strand
GGTCCGTTCTGTTCTGAAATCAGCTCGATGGTTCCTCCGTCAATTCGTTGTGCTATTCCATGCTTGATGGCATTTTCGACAAGAGGCTGCAGCAGGAGAGGAGGAATTGATGCCGAAAGGCTTCGGTCCCCCGGGGAGATTCGAACGTCCAACCGTTTTCCAAAACGCACTTTTTCGATCGCAAGGAAGTTTTTGATGAGCTCGATTTCCTCCTCGAGTGAGATTCGTGCCTCTGCGCCAACCTTCAGGCTTTTGCGGAGGAAATCGCCGAGCAGGACGCACATATCCCGTGCAGCGGACGGATCCTGGGTGGTCAGAGCGCTGATGGAATTGAGGCTGTTGAAGAGAAAATGCGGGTCGATTTGCGCCCGTAGCGCTCTCAACTCAGCGTCCTGCGCCAGCAGTTTGAGTTCGAATGCTCGTCGTTCCACTTCGCGAGAGGCTTGAAACGTAATCATAAGGAATTGCACGGCAGACGCCAGCAAGTAGAGCAGAATGCCTGCTCCAAACAAGATTGCTGCGTGCTCATCGTACTGCTTCACCAAATCATCGAAACCAAAGGCATACACTGCCGCCAGGACGATGACTCTTCCCACAATAAGCCACGCAAAGCTCGACACAGCGGCGCCCATAAGGTTGACGACAAGAATGCGGAAAAACCCCGGGTCCTCAAGCCTCAGCGAACGGTTCGGATACCATGACGCGAGATTCATGAATCCGTAAACGAGCGCCATTGGGACGGAGATCACCAAGGCCTTCGTCCACTCGAGTCTCGGAACAAACAAAAGTGATAACAAAAACCCGGCTACCAACCACGCAGCAAGGTAAATAGCTACTTTTTTCCTATCGGCAAGTATCGGGTGCATGAAAGCTAGTTGCTCAGCTCGACGCCGCCCATGATGGCGTAGCCTTTCACGACAAGTCTCTTTGCGGACCCTCCTTTGGGAGGATGGGTCTTGTCTTCAATCCCGCCCATGATGGGAAGCCCCTGGACTGAGACTGCCCAGTCTTCAGGTACTTTCATCGAAATGCCTCCCCAAAAGGCAAACACGTCAATTACGGCTTCGTTGTCATTTATCGTGGACTGACGCAAATCCACTTCGCAGCCTCCCATGATCGCAGTCATTTCACCGCCCTGGAAGTTTTTGGACGTAATCGTGCGTTCAAACCCGCCCATGAATGCAAAGAGGTTTATGGTCGAATCTGCGTCAACTTGCGCGTCGGGTTGCGACGGCAATCTGTAACGAGCACTTGCGCGCCAAATAAGACTCCCACCGAAAATGACGAGAAGAAGCGGCCAATAATCCCATACTCGGAAATCGAGAACCCTGATATTTCCCAACAAAAGCAGGACCCCCAGGAGCGCAATGAGCAAGCCAGCATTACGTCCGGAGCTTCGTCGGGATTGCATCGCTTTTGCGACCCCAAACGCAACAACGAAGACCGGCCAGAAACGGATGTACTCGCGCGCCTCGAGGACGTCGAAGTTGTCGAGAGTCATGACGACGCCGACAAAAATGACGAGGAGTCCGATAAAGAGCTGGGTACTCGCCCTGAATGGTCTAGTTTCCATGTTGAACCTCGCTTTGTCCATACAACCGTTCGTTGCGAAAGCTGGATTTCAGCACCATGGCGATGCCCAAGCCGATGATCAGAATCGGCCACGAGTTGTGCCATCCCAATCCAAAAAGATGGAAAACCGAAATAAACAACCAGCACCCGAGAAAAACGACCCAAACGGCCTTTCCCTGTTGATATAATGTTTCGGCCTGGAACACTTTGTTGAGCCCAACAGCCACGATGATCAACGGCCAGAATTTCCACACGGGGCCAACATCGAGGACTTCGAGGTTGTCGAGAATGAGCAGCGCTCCGACCGCGACGAGAGCAAATCCCACGATGAGTTGAGTTTGAATACGAGCAGGTCTGTTGCTGTCCATAATGAACCTCCCTTTTCTTGTTCTGGATCAAAATACAGACGCAGGCCGAGAATGTTACGCCTTTTTCGGCGAGTGGGGGAAGGCGGTCGGCGAAATGCGTTCTAATTCAAGCGATTATACTTTTTCAACACTTGTTTCAAACGCTCATGAGGCAGTGCGTACACCTTGTTACCGTCCCGGCCAACCATATCTTCAGCCGCTATCATAGCGTTGATGATGGCTTCCTGCGTTGCCTGAACCGTTGCGTTGAAGAGCGGGTTGATACGGTCGTTGGGAAGCATTTTCAATGAAACAACTCCGGTGTCCTTGCCGGCTCCCGTGTTGGCAGTTGAAAACGCGATAAAAATGTCTCCTGACGAATTCTCGCCGCGCCCTCCGACGATGCCAATCCCCAAAGCAATGCGCGTGACGATTCTCTTGAGCTGATGGGGAAGCAGTGGAGCATCCGTCGCGACCACAACGATAATCGAGCCGGACCCGTCGTCGACCTTTCCGCGTTCAGGTGTCAGGTCCGTGATTTCCTTCCCAACGGGGGCGCCCGCGACTGTGAAGTTCTGACGGCCTCCATAATTAGCCTGCACGAGCGCGCCCACGGTGTAACCGCCCGATCGGTCATCGAGTTTTCGCGACGAAGTTCCTGTGCCGCCCTTGAACCCATGGGCAATCATACCCGTACCGCCACCAACATTCCCTTCCGCGATTCTTCCCGTAGCTGCTCCTTCAAGCGCTTGAAAAACGTGTTCCTTTTTCACATGAAATCCGTTAATGTCGTTGAGGAACCCATCCCACGTTTCTGCCACAACGGGAAGGCTCAAATCGCCCGTATACCCCTCCCGCGGATTCTTCTTCACGAGCCAATCGATAACGGCATCCCGGACTACTCCAACGCTGTGCGTGTTGGTAATGCATATCGGCCCGCCGAGGACGCCGGATTCCTCGACCCAGGTTGTCCCCGTCATTTCACCGTTTCCGTTGAGCGTAACCAGGCGGCGAAGAC
>CAYNRS010000403.1:0-2938 GCA_964399565.1 uncultured Ignavibacteriaceae bacterium | reverse complement strand
CGTTCTGAAGTTGCTTGCTCTGCGATCCCCACAGGAGAACATTACGAGTAATACCCATGATGGCTCCGGCTGATAATAAATGAGGGCTTCGCAATCTTATTCAATTTTTCGACGGATGTCAAACCGCTCATCACAACACCCCGGAGCTCTGGACGAAAACCAATTTGTGAAAATATGAATTGAGCGACCCTCTCCCCTATATCTGAACATCCTAGCGTCCCATCTTTCTCTTGTGCAAAAGAACGATTGTTTTCTGCGCGCTCGTGTCAGGAAACGTATAGCGCATCTCAACCGCAAAAGAATCGCTACGGACAAAGCTGGTCACGGTAGTCACCTCTGCCGGTTTACCGCTTGCGAGATCGATGGCAGAGCCGTGAGCCGTGATAAATAGCTAGTCGTCGGAGGCGGTTCCCTCTGTGTGCATGACATCAGTATGTGTGCTCTCAAACTGCAGCTCTATGTACTTCCGCCTGTAGCGGTCGAAGCCGAGGTATCGGACAACAGTCAAGGGCTTCTTGTTGAATATGCTTGAATATTCCTGTCTTATGAAGCGCGCGTCAAATGTCCAATTTGCAGTGCAGTCAGACCTACCTTCCATAATCTGGCCGGAAGGAAGGGGAAATCTGACAGTCACATCCCATTCGCCTGCAAGCACATCCAAGACCTTGTGTTCTTGGCAAGGGTGTGCTCAGATCGTTTCCGGACTGGCCCTGGGCACACACAACGCCGCCCACAAGGAGAACAAAGCTAATTGTCAAAGCTGTTCGGCTCGCAAAGTCATGATCTGACTGAACTCTTGTCGAGGTCTGCATTGTTTGGCGCCTTCTCAGAAAGAACGTGAAAATACCCGCGAAAAAAACTCCATAGGCGATCCCAAAGCATTCTTGAAAAATCTGAAGCGTCGGAAATGCAAAGAAAGCTCTTTTTTCTGAAATCTGACGAACGATGACTCCCTCCGGAGTTCCTGCAGATTGAAGGCTTGCTCTCTCAAATTCCAGCATCGTGTCAAGAAACTGTGGGTTGACGAGGTTGGAATAAGCGAGAAACCACAAGGTGGTCAGTGACGTCTGAATAAGGGCAATCAAAAAACCCGTCCGCATTCCTTGGCCGAATGTCAAAACCTCAGGAAGTTGTAGGCTCCTCTTTTCTTTGATGCCAAGGAAGATTCCCAGAATCGGAACAAGCACGCCGGCAAAACGCGTGTATTGACCAAGGTCATGCCGGGTGGTGTTCAGTCCGAGAGCGTGTTCGGCCAAAACATAGACGACCACGATTCCTGCAAACAGGACTCCGTATGTGATCTCAGTTTTCATGATTTGCCCTCCTCAATTCTCTTCATGCAGATAGAATTGATTACCATACAGGTCTTTGAAAACCGCAAATTTCCCGGCAGGAGTTTCCTGAATGTCGCCGACGACCTCGACGCCGTTCATTTTGAATCCCTCGACTTCCTTTTTGATGTTGTTTGTGTAGAATCCCAACAGGGAGGTCCCACCCGTCATTTGCTTGCCGACTGTTGCCTTGGCCTCTGGGGTTCGTGCTTTTTCAAGAGCTATTTCAAAGTCCCTCTGGCCAGGAACGCTCACAGTTAGCCAGCGGTTATCTTGTCCGAATTTTGCATCCGTGTGAACCTGGAATCCAAGCTTCTTTGTAAAGAACGTGAGCGCCTCCTCCTGGTCGTGGACCAGAAGCACGACAGATTTGAGTTTGGTAATCATGACATGTCTCCTTTTTGATGATGTTGGTTAAGTTCGATTGCAGGACAAACTTAACACATCAGAGGGCAGGTTCATTGTAAAAAGACGACATTCTTATCCCAGTGCGCTTTGATTGCTTTAATCTCTTTGCAGAATTCCGACGGCGATTTACCAGTGAATCGCCGGAATTCCTTGATGAAGTGCGCTTGGTCGAAGAACCCGAACTCATAGGCGGTTGCAGTCAAGTCAGCATCGGGGTCTTTTGTCAAGTGTTTCTTCACTTCATCAAAGCGAAAATTCTGGGACATGCTCTTCATCGAAACGCCCAACTCCTCACTGACGACTCGTTGCACCTGTCGTAGCGATCGATGGCACATTTCGGCAACGTCTTCAATCTTGCATTGTCCTTTTCTTTGAAAGAGATATCCGGCGGCATTTTTCACAAGCTGCTTGTCGTAGATAGCTTCAACAGAGAATTCTAAAAGGGCATGTTCCAGATGTCTCGCTGCCGCATCGTAATCACCGCGGCGTACGAGTGTTTTTATCTCCTCGATTATCCGACCATGCTTGAATTCAATCGAAGAGGTGGTGTCGTTGGAGGTTTTTACGGATCGGGGAAAAAACAGGTGGGCTCCCCATGGGTAGAAACGTGCGCAAACAATCCTCACGATACCGTCGCAGTAAAGTGAAAGAGGTTTTTGCAGCAAACCAATCAGAAAAACTGGTGAAAGCTTCTCCAAACCTTTTTCGGACATGAGCTCGTAACCAGCACCGAAACTAAACAAAAGCTCAAAGTAGCTATCGGGGTACACTAACTCGCATTGATTCGACGAGTCATATTCTTTTTCGAGGACCCACAAACACTTGACATATTCCTCCAGCGATTCGTGTGGCTTATACTCTTTATAGAACATCGCTCGTGTACTTAAAGGTCATTGGATTGCTCCGAAGCAGATCTTTTTTTGCAAGCAAAACAAAGAAGGCATCTCATTATCTGAGATGCCCCCAAGTGACGATCCCCTTAAGATCCGCGACGCAAATCTTTTGATTCCAGGGATGTTAACGGATTAACCTCGCCGGCGTTACGTGCCGGCCGAATAATCGTTGACGTATTTCAATTGCTCTTTTGTGAGCTTGTCGATTGAATATCCCATCGTCCGGAGCTTCACGCCTGCAATTTCTTGATCTTGTTCGGCCGGGATATCATAAACCTTGTTTTCAAGTCGCTGACCCTTTCTATG
>CAYNRS010000402.1:0-2949 GCA_964399565.1 uncultured Ignavibacteriaceae bacterium | reverse complement strand
CGTCCTGGAATCCGTTGGAGATGTTATAGTACTTGTAGAGGTTTGTTTCAACCTGCGTCAGTACAACCACCACTGCCTTGAACTTCAGCTGTTGATTCTGGTACTTGAGGCGAACCGAATTCGCCGCGTAAACGTAGGCTGGTGTTGAAAAAGAAATCAATTCCTGAGCTCCAACTCTTTGTCCCGAGAATCGTCGAGTGAGTTTCGGGTAGAAAGGATAAATAACGCCGTCGATGGTCTGAGTGACCTGGGGGATCTCTTCATATCGAATAACAGGCGACCCGCTCACCATAATCTCAAACTGGAAGAGCATCCGTGTAATGAAACCATGCGCGATCGGAGAAAGCGTCAGATAGATGCTTATATCGTCATTGAAAACGCCGGGAGCATCCAGAACAAACGGGGAAGCAATGAGCACAGATCCGTTTCCGGGAACAGTTGCCGTTGCAGTAGCATTGCCGTGCGTTGAAGTTGAGACGTCAAGAGTGTATGTCGCACCAGGGGCGACGTTGAAAGGATAAGATACGTAAGCACGAACATCCGTCGAGTATCGCACCGTATCCGCTCTTCGCACACTCGTGTCACGAAACGCAGGCCCTCCAGGTATCGAAACAATCGCATCAGTGACGGCATTATCCGTTTTCACAGCGTTGGGGTCAAAGCCCGGAGGGTCATACGTAAGATAGACCCGGACAAATTGAGTGTCTTTTTCAGCCGTGAGAATGGAGTACACGATCAGCCGTTCCTCGTAGATTCCCTTAGGGCTGAATGCCTGATCGCATCCTGCGAGGACTGAGAAGGCGCATGCAATAAGGACATATTTCTTTGAGAAACTCATTCGTCAGTATTCAAGGCTGAGCATGAGTGAAGGGAAGAACGGCAGCATATTGATTTGTTGTCCCGTTTTCCTGTCGAAATAGAAAATGTTCACCTGATCGTAGATGTTAACAATATGGAATCCCAGCGAGCCCTTGAGCCAACCCAGAGAAAAGACGTAACTGACGCTCGCGTCGAGTCGATGGTAGGATGGGAGGCGTGCGGCGTTTTTTTCTCCCAGCCGCGAATAGGGAGTCCCTGTTTCATTCTCGACGGGGTTGCGAAAGATGTCTGACATTTTAAGACGGTCGTAGTAACCAATCGTTTGAGAAAACGGGAACCCGCTTCCGAATTCCCATCGAAAGGTGACATCGAGATTCTCCAACGCGTGGAAGACAGCGAGAGCGTTCACCGAATGACGCCGGTCATAACGCGGTGGATACACAAACCCGCCAACATTAAGGCTCGTCCAGCTCAGCGTATACGCTGTATAACAGTCAACAATGGGCACGCCGAAACGCACCAGTGTTTCTACCCCGTACGCTTTTCCGGTACTGTTGATATAATCAGGGTCGAGTGCGTCAATCTTGTCTCGATTGTAGGTCACCAACGAATTATACTGTTTAAAATAGGCCTGAACGCTCGTCGAAAGCGATGAGGCAAGATTCCCTTCGATCCCCGCCACGTAATGGTCTGCCTGCTCAGACTTCAACCTCTCAGGAACACTGATCCATGCATCAAAGATGGAAATAACGTCGTCTTCGTTGTTGACAGTGATGATATTCTGGTTGAATCTTCCGTAAGAGAATTTCCCTTTCCAGCTTTCCCAGAGGATGTAGCTCAGGTTCAAACGGGGCTGGAGAATCTCAATTCCTGACGTCCTGCTGAAAAGCGATCCAACGTCGATGTGGAACCCGCCGTCAAGTTTGAGCCGGTCTTGTGTCGTTTGATACCTTAGCCACATCCAGCTTTCCACGATGGAGCTGAAGAGCCTTACGGGGGTTCCTGAAGAATTTGTGACGTTGTATTCGAGGGTTGGAAAGCTGAATTCAAAGCCGAAAAAGAACAGGTCGCGTGAATCGGTATAGAGAGTGGCGTTTGCCCGTACGCCCACTTCTTTAACGCTTGTAGAGGCGTCGGTGACAATCGCCGAACCCTTCGCATCCCGCTTCGCTTCAAAGAAATTCTCAAATGCCACAGCATCGATAAAAACTCGATCCTGGATCAACCCGCCGGCGGTAAAACCCACAGCGTGATTTCTCCACAGATAGTTTGGTTCGTCGATGTTCGTGGAGCGCATGTCATCACCGCTGTAAAAACCCTGGAAACCGTACTTCGAATGAGAGTCCTCAGACTCACGGGTGAACTTCACAAGAGCGTCGTAAAACGACAACGGCACATCGCGTTTCAAAAACTTCGAGAACGTTTGATTGAACAGCGATTTTCTTCCGCTGGCCATCCACCGCATGTCGCTCAGCAAAGGCCCCTCAAGCTGGAGTTTGGAGGAAACGAAATTCATGTTTGCCCGGCCGGAAAGGGCTGTCGATTTTCCGTCGCGCGTAATCAGGTTCACCACGGAGGACAACCGCCCTCCAAAACCTGAAGGAAAAGCCCCCGTGTAGACCTCGGTGGTTTTGATAAGGTCTGCGTCGAAAATGCTGAAAATCCCAAAGGCATGATAGGGATTGTAAATCTTCATCCCGTCCAGAAGAATAAGGTTCTGGTCTCCTCCACCGCCCCGGACATAGAAATTCGCATTCACGTCGCTCGTTGAAACAACGCCCGGAAGAATCTGAATAGCTTTGAAGATATCTTCCTGAGCGACCATGGGAACGCGTTTAATATCACTCTGTTCCAGAACATGGACGCTTGTCTGAATTTCTGTGAGCTCCCGTTTCGCCCTGTCGGTCACTACGATTTCGGAAAACTCGACGGGCTTGGGTGCAAGCTTGAAATGAATAATAATCGGCTCACGTCCACCGACGTTCACAGAAACGACCTGCCGTTCATAGCCAATGGAGCTCGCCGAGATTTGATACGTTCCCGACGGCACATTGGGGATGAGGTAAAAGCCGTTCATGGATGAGGATGCGCCTCTGTTCGTGCCCAGAACGGCGACGCTCGCAAAAGGAA
>CAYNRS010000401.1:0-2954 GCA_964399565.1 uncultured Ignavibacteriaceae bacterium | reverse complement strand
ACATGGGTTGTGCGGGAATTGGTTGCCAGGGCGACGGCATACCCAGCGTAGCTACCCATTTTGATTTCTGTCGGTTCAACGACCCACATCTCGCCCATGATCGGAGACCATCCCGGATTGTTTGCTTTGTGACGAACAATCTTGACGTCTTCAAGTCCATATTCCTTGGCTTTCTTTTCTATGAAAAGGGCCGATTCATGATACTCCCGCGAACCGCTCATGCGATGGTAGTTCGAAAGCCAGCGCATGTTGTCCATGGCAAGATCGCCGGAGAGCTCGTTGACGAGGAATTTCTCGACTTTCGCTTCAATGAATGGGCTCGTTTGTGTAAATCCGCAGGAAAAAACAAAGAGAACCGCAATGAAGATAATGCAGGCTTTCATACATCCTCCGATTTTGAAAATGGTGAGAATTAAAGAAAGGCAACGATGCAACAATATATCAAGAGAATTCTCAAAACAAAAGCTATTGACCTCACCCTTCCGATTTCCTGATGCGAGGAAAATTGTCCTTGAGGTGATTTGCGAGCCACAACAAGAACATGTTTCTGAGTTCGGTAGGCAGGGATGGGGTCCCCTAGAAGCGTCATTCTGGTTTCTCGGAGTTCTTCCAGTTATATTGGCAGGAATTTTTCTATGAATGTCTACCTCGCGTTGTTCATTCAGATTCTCGTTTCAGGCGGAACCCACATTGTCGCCAAAGCGGTTGTTGCCGATGTCGACCCGGCGATCATCCTGTTCTTACGGACCATTATCTCCGTCTCCGCAATGACGATGATCCTCTATCTGCGGGGAAAACGACTGCAAATAGCACGGGCAGACTGGGGCCTTTTGTTGCTGGTTGGCTTTCTGGGCGTGCCGATAAACCAGTACTTGTATCTTTATGGAATGAAATTTACGACCGCTGCCAACGGCGCTCTGTTATACGCCGCAACGCCTTCGTTTGTGCTGTTACTTTCATATTTCTTTCTGGGCGAGAAGATAACAAGGAAGAAGACATTGGGGATTGCCCTGGCCTTCATTGGGATTTCAATTGTCGTCTTTGAAAAAGGTGTGAGCTTTTCGTCGGAGTACACATTCGGCAACATGATGATTCTCGTTGCAGTCGTTGCATGGGCTTTCTTCACAATTCTTGGCAAGAAGCTCATTGTTAAGTATGGGGCTCTCAGCACAACGACAGGAATGATGGTCTGCGGGACGGGGCTGTTTTTTCCTTTCGGACTCTACTTTTCAGTTGGTTTTCCTTTTTCTGAATTGAATGCGGGCGATTGGATCGGAATTATTTATCTAAGCCTCGGCACTTCTGTTCTTGGCTATCTCTTGTGGTATTATGCCCTAAGCCGGATAGAAACGTCCAAGGTTGCAGTATTTTCCAACGGCCAGCCAATAGTGGCAACGATACTGTCCATTGCGTTTCTGGATTATGTCATAACGGGAGATTTTGTTGTGGGGAGCGTGTTGACAATTGTGGGGGTGATTCTGACGCAGCTAGGGTAGCGGTCGATGGTTCAGAGTCGCTACAAAATCAGGTCCGTGGGATGGAAGCCTGGGTATCGGCATGTTGTCGAGGAATCTCGGACATCATAGCAGCATTTGTGAGATTGCTTCCCGCCATTAAGATTGGCGGGCAGGCCCTGTAAAACGCTGGCAATGACAATTTGAGGTCGGTGAACCACAACATGGACATGTTTGATCCGTAGGGGCGACGTGACGTCGCCCCTACACGGTGGTTCGCCCAACCCGTTCCTGAATCTCATTTCGCTTCTTTTTCACCGATATTCGTTTAGTCCTTACCGCGCGTGTTAACACATTGAATCCAAGCATGAAAATCCATCTCGTCGACGGCACGTACGAGCTGTTCCGGAACTATTATGGCGCGCCTCCTCGAAAGTCACCGGCTGGCCCCGAAGTGGGCGCTACGATTGGCATCTTAAGGAGTCTCCTCAAACTCCTGACGACCGAGGGAGCAACGCATGTCGCCTGCGCCTTTGACCATGTCATCGAATCCTTCCGCAACGAGTTCTTTGCCGGCTACAAAACGGCCGAAGGCATCGAGCCCGACCTCTTTGCACAGTTTCACCTGGCCGAGGAAGCCGTCTCTGCCCTCGGAATCACGGTTTGGCCAATGGTGGAGTTTGAAGCGGATGATGCGCTGGCGGCGGGAGCTGCAAAGTTCAGGAATGCCGCCGGGGTTCAGCAGGTCGTGATTTGTTCGCCGGATAAGGACCTGGCTCAGTCGGTTTCGGGTAAAAGTGTTGTCCTCTGGGACCGCCGGCGGGAGATTATCCTCGAGGAAGAAGATGTGGTAAAGAAATTCGGTGTGCGTCCCGAGTCCATACCGGACTGGCTCGCTCTCGTAGGCGATGCGGCGGACGGATATCCGGGAATCGAAGGTTGGGGGGCCAAATCGGCCGCCGCTGTGCTTGCGCAGTTCGGGCATCTGGAAAAAATCCCGTTGAACCATCGCGAGTGGAACCTGAATGTGGCCAGAGCTGCGCGTCTCTCCATGAGTCTGCAAAAACAAAGAGACGAAGCGTTCTTGTATCGCCGGTTGGCAACACTCCGTGTTGATGTTCCTTTGAAAGAAACGCTTGAAGATTTGCGCTGGAAGGGCGCAAGGGAACGGTTGAAATCATTGTGTCGCGATATGGGGGAGGAGCAGATTCTGGAACGAATTCCGCGTTGGCGCGCGATGTAATGAAGGCGAACCTCAACATGATTTTCAATGTGTAATCTGTAGGGGCGTTCAATTGAACGCCCCTACAGGGGTTGGTTCGCTCTCAGTGCAATCACCCAAATTGTAAGGGCAGGTTCAGAACCTGCCCTTACGAGACCATCAATCACATTGTGATTGCTTTCCGCCAATAGGATCGGAGGACGGGGCGAACCACAACATGAACATGTTTAATCCTGTCTCTTATACACATCTGACGCTGCCGACGATCTTACGCGTGT
>CAYNRS010000400.1:0-2954 GCA_964399565.1 uncultured Ignavibacteriaceae bacterium | reverse complement strand
TTTACTACCTGCTGAAAAGCCGCGATACCTCATGGGGGTCGGGACTCCGGAAAACCTTTTGGAATCGATTGGGCGCGGCATGGATATGTTCGATTGTGTCCTGCCGACAAGGAACGGTCGGAATGCCATGCTTTTCACGCGAGAGGGCTCCTTGAATCTCAGAAATGCCGCGTACAAAAAGGATTTTTCTCAAATCGATGCGCACTGCGAGTGTTACGCGTGCAGGAAATTTACGAGGTCATATCTTCGACACCTGTTTCTTGCAAAGGAAATCCTTGCCTTGCAGCTCGCAACAATTCATAATCTCACGTTTTATCTCTGGCTTTTGCGCGAGGCAAGAACGGCAATACAGGAGCGCCGGTTTTACACGTGGAAGTCGTCGGTGCTGGAACAACTCGGCGTAGAAATTCCAACGGTCTAACAAAGATTTCACAACCACGAAAGGAGAACAACTTGTTTGCATATTCTTTTTTGCTCATGGCACCACAGGACGGATCGGGTAGCGGGTCGATGCTTGGCAATATCTTTTTCATTCTCGCGATTTTTGTCGTCATGTATTTTCTTATGATTCGCCCCCAGCGAAAACAACAGCGCGAACGTGATGCAATGCTGGCTGCTTTGAAAAAGGGAGACAAAGTGGTGGTGGGGGGAGGAATTCATGGTAGCATTATTGGTGTCGAGGAGAAAACATTGCTCGTTCAAATCGCTGATAATGTAAAAGTCAAGGTTGAACGCAATGCCGTCGCTGCTATGGTGAAGGAGGCGGAGGCCCCGCCGAAATAAGTACCCGGCCCGAGGTAACGATACATTCGCGTCGAGCTTGCTGTCGCCTAAACAGCCACTGGTTGACCAAACTCACAAACGGGAGGGATGTGACTCACAATGAGATTTTTTGCTTGCGTCTATTTATAATTTGTTCTACTTTCGCTGGTGAAGAACGACAGCCACCATCGCAGGATGATGGCTGTTCTTTTTCTGTGTTCACCGGGCTGGTGAATTTTCTGCTTTTTAGGAGGAACTTATGGGAGGAAATAACAACAACGGAAAAATTTATCTGACGCGCGAGCGGCTTGTAGAGTTGGAGCAAGAACTTCGCGAGCTCAAGAAGAACGGCCGAACAGAAGTTGCTCAAAAGATTGCTGAAGCGCGCAGTTACGGTGATTTGAGCGAGAATGCGGAGTATGATGCCGCCAAAGAAGCGCAAGAACACCTTGAAATGAAAATTGCCAAGATTGAGGAAACACTCGTCCGGGCAAGCATCATCCAGGGATCCGACCTCCCCAACGACAAGGTTTACATCCTCTCTTTCGTGAAACTCAAAGAAAAGAAAACCGGTCAGGTCATTGAATACCGTCTCGTGTCACCTGAAGAGGCCGATTTTGACAAGAACAAGATATCCATCACTTCTCCCATCGGAAAAGGCCTGATGGGCAAAACAAAAGGTGAGAGAGTTCAAATTAAGGTCCCTGCAGGAACTCTCGAGTACGAAATCCTCGAAATTTCCCGCTAGTTTTCCCACCGTCGAACCCCCTTTTTCCTTTTATGCCTCAAAACCTTGAGCTCAAGGCGCGGATACGTTCCTTGAAAAAAGCCGAGGCAACGGCAACTGGCATTGGTGCGCGATTCGCTGGAGATCTCCGCCAGGTGGACACTTATTTTCGTGTCCGGCGCGGGAGATTGAAACTGAGGGAAGTCGATTCAAAAAAGGGAGAATTGATTTATTACCGGAGAGCGCATAAAAGAGGTGCGCGTCTTTCGCGTTATGTGATCTACCCTGTTGGCAGAGTACGAGAAGCGAAAAGACTGCTGTGTTCCTTCCTGCAACCCACCGTTGTGGTGCGAAAGAATCGAAGACTCTATCTTTGCAAAAACGCGAGGATTCATCTTGATTCTGTACGAGGACTGGGCCACTTCGTGGAATTTGAGGTCATTGTCAGGAAGGGGAGAGCGCAGGCGGCTGGATTAATGGAATACCTGAGAACTGTTTTCAAGATTGACGCTCGTGAAATCGAGGGAGGCTCCTACGGCGATTTGCTCCGCCGAAAAAAGGTCCTCGCGTGATGGGACCGGGCTTGACTCTGTTCTTTTGCTCTTGTATATTTCAGTGACAAAACGCTTGCGCGCCGGAAGTGATTTTGTTATATTTTTGTCGGCCGTGCATGCGGGAATAGCTCAGTTGGTAGAGCGCAACCTTGCCAAGGTTGATGTCGCGGGTTCGAGTCCCGTTTCCCGCTCTAGTCCGAAAAAATCGGACGGGTCCCGATGTCGGGGACGCGATTGTCTCTGTCCTTAGAGGGACGGGGACACTCCGACGACCCGCAATCAAGTGGTTTGCCGGAGTATTACCTCCTCTATGAACTTGCCCCGTTGCCCCTCATCCCACCAGGCAACGGGGTCTTTTTTTGAATGCGGATTGTGGATTGACGATTGCGGAATTTGGAAAACATCAATCCGCAATCTACATTCCGCATTCCTCAATCGATATGGCGCGGTACCCAAGTGGTAAGGGAGAGGTCTGCAAAACCTTTATGCGCCGGTTCGAATCCGGCCCGCGCCTCTGCGTTTCCCGCCCGAGGCCACTCCCAATGAAGGTTTAGTTCAACTATTCCGGTGATTTGAAGCTGTCTTGAAGGGTCTTAAGCTGCTGCCGAAGGAACCCCTCTGCGTTCTGCGTGTCTTGTGTCCCTTGAAACTGATCATAGAGCAGTTTTGAGAGGTCGACCAAGGACTTTGTCATAACTGCGATGAGATTGAGCCCTTGCCTCACCGCTGAAATGCTTTTCTCGAGTAGTTTCCTCGTGTTGTCCTGAAGTGCTGGTTTGAGTTATTGCTCTGAGTTGTTCAGCTCGCCTGAAATATCTGCCAGAATGGTGTTGACCTGATGTGCGAGAAAAGAACTCGTATCCCGTAGAAGTTGGAGTGAAGTGAGGTTTTTTTCCCGCCCGCTATCGAGA
>CAYNRS010000399.1:576-2959 GCA_964399565.1 uncultured Ignavibacteriaceae bacterium | reverse complement strand
GAATGAAAGGTGGTTCGTGCCTCCTTTTTGCGGTTTCAAGCATTTCGTCGAGTTCAACGTAGGCAACGGGACTGATCAAAGCGACGACGCCCTGAGTCGGTTCATCGCGTCCTAACTCGCGAAAGCGTTCCTTCGGAGCCTGTGTAACCGGAATGCCTGCTCGCTGAGCAGCCCTGTAGATACTGTCGATACTGCTTCCGTGCGTTCCGTGGAGAATGAGAATCTTTTCTATCGCCTGCCCTGCTTTGAGGGCTTCGAGAACAGGTCGTCTTCCAAAGATAATATCGGCCATAACGAAGGGATCTATTCGGAAGGAATGTGGTCGCGCTTCATTTCTCGTTTCTCGAGCGACCGCCCGACCGCAAACACAAGGATGCCGCCAAGGAAAAAATACAAATCCGTCCACATATCGCCTACGAGTCCGTACATCAAACCGACCGCCACGGTGAGAAATCCGAGCGCCTCCAGCGTTTTTCCAAGATAAAATAGCCGCGTGGGCGGTTTCAATTCCTTGAACAAGGAACGAAGCCTGTCTTCAACGATCATCCCCGTAAATTGTTTGTCCTTGATGACGACAACGGGGATTGCCATGAAGAATTCTTTGTACCGTGGATGATCCTCGGTGAGTTTTGTCTCTCTGATATCAAAATAGAATTCTTTCTTGAGATTCTTGAGGATCTTCCGCGCATCGTCGCAGAGTTTGCAGTCTTCCTTCGAAAACAATTCAACCGTCACGCGGCGTTCTTTCGTGCTCGTTCGAGCCAAAACCATCCCAGCGACCCTGCCGCAACCAGCACGACGGCGATCAGTTGCGCTTCGCTCAGGCCAAATGCAATGCGGGGGTTAATGCGCATGAACTCGATGACAAAACGCTCGAGTCCGGCGAGCACGAGATACATCATGAACAGCTTTCCGTTCGGTTTGGAGGACGTTCGCCTTCTCCACAAGAACCAGAGAATGATACTGCAGAGCAGGAGTTCATAGACCGGCGTGGGATGACAAGGAGTCGTGTCCGGCACAACTCCTCCGGGGAATCGTGATGTGACCTCCGGAAACGATTTGAATGCTTCAGAGGGCGGAAACGTGCCGCGTGAATAATCCGTCCCCCAGGGCAGTGTTGTTGGGAAACCATAGTCTCCGTCCCCTGCAAGGTGGCAGCCAATCCGCGCAATTCCATACCCGATGATAAGCCCGGGTGAAGCTGCATCGCCGATGCCGAGGAACGGAACGTTCGCTTTTCGCGACAGGAAATAAATAGCCGCGGTTGCGAGAAGAAAACCTCCGTAGAATGTCAGCCCGCCCGGAGAAAAAGCAGTATCGAAGGGACGCAGGGAGAATTCGGACAGGTGTTCTACCACGTATAGAATCTTGGATCCGACAACGCCGAACGTCAGTGCCAGCAACGTAACGGCATTGGCCACGTCAAAGCTCCCTTTAGTTTGTTTTCGAAAAAGAAAATACCCGGCTGCCAGAACAATTCCTGTGACGATGATATGAAGGAGTGAATCAAAAGCAAACTGAAGGAGTGTGCCGAGTCTGCGCTGAAGTCCAAACGTAACGAGGAAGGACAGGATGAGAAACACATAAAGTCCTTTCATCAGGTACACAAAGGAAACGGTAACATCATGGTTCAATTGTTTTCGCTTCAACTCGGCCGAAAGAAGTGAACTAGCCACAATAAATCCGACGGCAAGCATCAGGCCGTAACCGTACACGGGGACACCTCCGATTTCGAACAATCGAGGGCACATACTAGGCGGGCGCCACCGGTTCGGTGGAGATGAGTACGATGGGATTCTTTGGACGTTGCAGAATACGAACTCCTTCCTTTGAGATATCGAGGCGGAATTCGTTCGTAGTGCCGTCGAGTTTTTTCACGATCATGGTGTAGGTACCATTCAGTCCGCGGTATTCCTTCTTCCCCACGGCTTCGCCCGTTGCCGGCATCAGCGATGGGGGAGCATGAAGGCCTGCAATCTTCATCATGAGAGTTCGGCCCAGCATTTTATCTTCAAGCAGGATCTCATAGTTGAAGCTGACAAATTCCTGAATCGTCCGCAAAAGGAAGACAAGACTTCGCTTCTTTGTCTGCGGGTTTTTGTGGTAGAAAATATTGAGCCGATATTCGGGCTCAAGTTTCCTTTGTTTGGCCATCAGAGAACGGAATCGAGCCGGTCGAAGGAAACCGAAGTTTCCTCGCCCGTTGCCATATTCTTCAACTTTGTCGAATGCGTCTTCAGTTCTTCTTCTCCGATGACGACGGCAAACCTCGCCTTCAATCGGTTGGCTTCGCGCATTTGCGCTTTCACGCTGCGGTTCAGGTAGTCGAGTTCAGCTGAAATCCCGCGACTCCGAAGCTCACAACATTTCAAGAACGCCCACT
>CAYNRS010000399.1:0-566 GCA_964399565.1 uncultured Ignavibacteriaceae bacterium | reverse complement strand
CCACTCCCTTGATGCATCGTCCACGCTCACGAAAAACACCACAGGGCCGGATTCATGGAATTTGTGTTTTCCGAGCTTCTCCAGGACTATCAGAACGCGCTCAATACCCGCCGCGAATCCGACCCCGGGCGTTGGTTTTCCGCCCAACTCTTCCACAAGAAGGTCGTAGCGGCCGCCACCCGCCAGAGCATCCTGGGAGCCAAGATGCGTGCTTGTGATTTCAAAGGCCGTTTTTGTGTAATAGTCGAGCCCGCGGACCAACCTGCCGTCAATTGCGTATTTCACATGGAGTTTATCCAGGATGTCCAGCACTTTGGCAAAATGATCTTTGCACTCCTCGCAAAGGTGGTCTTTCATCAGCGGCATTGCTGCTGTCAGTTTTTGATCACCCTCGTCCTTTGCATCGAGGACGCGCATAGGGTTTTCCTGAATACGTGCCTGACTGTCGGCGGAAAGTTTCTTTTGAATCTTCAGGAGCTCTTTTTGCAGAAGCTGTTTATACCGTGGACGGCATTTTTCACACCCCACGGAGTTTAAATTGAGCGATGTTGCGGTAATGCAGAGTT
>CAYNRS010000398.1:0-2961 GCA_964399565.1 uncultured Ignavibacteriaceae bacterium | reverse complement strand
GCCCTCACGGAAGTTGTACCTGAGGCGGAAACTGTTGCCGCCACTCCTGGCAATGCTGTTATACTGTGTCAGGGTGTTGAATGAACAATTGCGGTTGAACGCGCCAATGGCACGGAATCTGACAATGCGGGCGTTCAACCTCTGGTTGCGTTGAGCAAAGTCGACGTTATTGAATTCGTAGTCGCAGCCCAGTTCACAATAGCGGGAAATGTTCCACGTCGGCGAGATTCCGGCGGAGAACCGTCGGCCATCGTAAAACGTCCCGTTTTCTGCGGAGATCGACGCGCGCAAAGCGCCTGCCGTGGACATGAGATAAGCCGCCCTGATATTCCGGAACGCATACCTTCCGGGGGGCACAAACACATTTTCCGCGAACTGAAGTGGTTCCCGGAGAACTTCGAGCATTTGGTTGGTTTCGATAGCAGCGATGGTGCCCGTTTTGAATTCTGTTTTCCAGCCTCCGCCGATGATCGCTGATTCATTCGCACGGTTGTCGTTGCGCAAAAAAGCGCTCCAGCTCGTCACAATGGTGTGTCTCCTTACAAGCGGACTCTCGTCTTCAAACCACCCATACAGAGCGTTGCCGCTCAGCTCCGTCCCACCCCTCCGCTGATTGTATCCGACGCCCGGTTCGTACCGGTCTCCAACATATAACGCTGTCAGGTTTCCGCCGAACCCCTGCGACGTCCTCCGCTGCCAGTCGATGTTAACAACGGACTGCTCGGCAATCCGGCTCATACCAATGTCGCTCCGAAATCCCTGTATCACGTTGAGCAGCAAGTAATCGGCGTCCGACAGGCGAAAAAACCCGTCCACGCCGACGCCGACATTGTGGCTTCCATTTGCTCCCATCCGCCCGGCGTGCATCATGCCCACATACGAATCGGGGTTCAGGACACTCCTGCGCAATCGAACAACGCTGAAATTCTCGGAAGGCAATGCTCCATGCTTTTCCGTTTGCATGTCCAGGATTCCCATGTCCCACGACCCAACCCTCCCAACCAGCCGCGCCCCTCCAAGAATGCGAACCGGCTCGCCCGCATCGGTGAGCCCGATCTTCCTGCTGTGGAAGACACGGTTGATACCGGCATATTGTACGTCGAATATGCTCGCACGCTCCTGAAAAAACTGCCTGCGCTCCGGGTAGAACAAAGAGAATCGGGTCAGGTTGATTTGCTGGTCGTCCGATTCGACCTGTGCAAAATCAGTGTTTGCCGTGACGTCCAACGTAAGGTTATTGCTGACGCCGTACTTCAAGTCGAACCCCAGCTCACGCGACAATGTCTGCTGTGTCGAGAAGCCGGAAAAATCGCTTTCTATCTGTGTGAGGTAGTTGCTACCCGCCAGAACGTAAGGAGAGAAATACACGGGGCTCCTCCGATAAATCCCTTCCAGCACAATTTCCTGGGCTTCAGAAGGCTTGAAAGGACTCAAGGTGCGTTTTGGAGCAATAGAGGGAAACGTCAGTCGCTCGTTTTTCCTCCCTATCAATCGATGAACAATCATGCCGAAAACAACATGGCCCTGGTCATCTTCAAAGCGCAGGCTCGAGAATGGGATCCGCATTTCGGCAAACCAACCCTCGCCGTTCTGCGCAACCTCGCAATCCCAGTATCCGTTCCAGCTGATGTTGAATGGATTTTGACCCTCGGCATCATTGAGGATTTCTCCGTCGTTTCGATTGCCCCCGGGTGTGGTTGTGAAATCGAGCGCACTCTGCTTATCGTTGAACGTGTCCAGAATAACATTGAAATAATCTCCGCCCCGGTCGCCGTCACGCACCACTGAATTCGCCTGAATGGCTGTTGCGTCTACCTCGTACATCCGTGCGGAGAAATAAAGAAATTCGTCGTCATACGTGACACGAATCTCGGTCCTCTCTGAGGGCGTTCCCTCAAACACCGGCGTGTGCGTGGTGATGGGAAGGGGAGGTATCATCTCCCATGCCGCCTCGCTGCTCAATCCGTCCAATTCGATGGATCCGACGAGCCTCTGCACCACGTAGGGCGACTTTGCCTGGCTGCATAACGACGCGGGAAGCAGGATTGTGTAGGCTACGGCGGCTGTTTTCGTGAATCCCTTCACTATCGTAATGTCGAAAACCTTCATCATTTCACCGGAGTGATTTGGGCCTGGACGCACCACCATCGGCCGCGTTCTTTGATATAGGTATCTGTGTATACCGAGCTTCCTTTGACTGTAACGCCGTCTTTCACTTTTGTGTAGACCGACTTCGCCCGCACGAGAGCCATGTCTCCGAAAAGGCGAATATACTCATCCTCAAACCCGAAGGTTTTGAAATCCCCCTTTCCATACGAGTCCGCCCACTCTTTCATGTATTCTTCCCGGCCAACGATTTTCCCTGAATTTTCTATGCACACAAAATCCTTATGGATGATCTGGTTGTGGCTCACCGTGTCTTGATGAACGTAGTTCTTGATGAACCGGGCGTTCAGCTCACTCAGCGTGGCGAGGTCTTCTTTATTGCTTTTCATAGCGGACTGTCCCTGAGTTGTGAAAGGAATCAAGAAGAGCACGAGAAGCGAGCTTCCCGGCAGTCGGATTGTTGAGGCGAATGTGTTTTTCATATCGTCACCTTTTCTCCAATTGGTCAAGACAAAATCATTATTTCGCTGGCCTGTTTGGCACTGCTTCAATTGCAAGCGCAACCGACTGATTCCGAACCCGCCATGGCATGGCTGTGGGTGGCATGACCGTCTCGTTTCCACCAGTCCAGCCCGCCCATGAGCTCCTTGACGCGAAATCCCAGAAGGACCATGTTCAGGGCACCCTTCGTGGACGCGTTACAACCAATCCCGTCGCAATACGTGACGACCAGAGAAGCTCTGTCGATGTGTTTTGTTGTCTCGCGACTCATCGAGCGGTGTGGAATGTTGATGGCTCCGGGAATATGTTCCTTCATATATGCATCTGCACAACGGGCATCGATCACAACAATGT
>CAYNRS010000397.1:0-2975 GCA_964399565.1 uncultured Ignavibacteriaceae bacterium | reverse complement strand
CGTCTTTGAACATCGAGGTCTCCTCTTCAAACGGTAATCATTTTTGATTTTCAATATAGCCTGATTTGAAGGGAAAGTCAACGAAACCGATTTCAGACATCTAAGTCTGAATGCCACTCGAAACCTGCTTGACATTTCAAACGGAAATTGCGAATTTTTCAATGACAAGAATTGGGGTCACCATGAAAAAACCTCTTTGGCTCTTAACGATGCTTTTCTTCACTCCTCTCACCGCTCAGATCATCAACGTGAAGACGTATCCGGTGTTATCCGATGAGAATATGTTCTCCTTCCCGTCGAGATACCAGGCGATGGGCAACACCGATATTTCCGTATCTGATGATGTGAAGAACCTCTTTGTCAATCCTGCGGCGCTCGTGTCGGTGAAACGAGTCGCAATATTTTTTCTGCCGCGGAGAAGCAGCTGGTCCTACGAGCGAGAGTCAAACACGAGCACGAATCCCGACCACAGGTCAAGATCGCTGAACAGAATGGGCGCGTCGAATTTCACGTCCCAAGTGAGCGCCGTGTCAAGCTCTGGTAACTTCGCTTTGTCATCCGTGATCAATTATCAGCGAATGACCTCGAGCGACCTTGAAGAGTTCACATACACAGGAGGCGCTCCCCCCGTTGACGAATCAACATTTGGCGCCACAAATTTTCCTGTTCAAATCGGGGCGGCAGTGAACGTGCCACTGCTTGCCATGAGTTTTGGCGCTCAGTATTCCTTCGTCAGTGTGAATGGAATTGATGGAATTCAATTCCTGTACCCCAACAGCAAGCGCATCAGCGTAAAAGGAAAAAGCTCAGACTCGAGGTTGGGAGTCATTGGAGATCTCTTCGGATTAGGGTCCTTTGAAGCCCTTGCAGGTATTGCGCAGTTTGCAACGACACAGACAGCTTACTTTGAGTCTCAATCACCTGTGACAAACAAGGATGAGAACAATACGAAGTATTTTAAGTTGAATTACCGTTTCTCGCTGTCTGACCGCGTTCGAGTCGGATTAAAAGGGGTCATAAATTGGAAGGAGCTACCTCAACTTCCAAATTACCCGATCGCCGGAATTCTCCGTGATCCAGGAACGATCACAGCATACAATCTTGGCACTGGATGAGTTGGACAACGGCTTCGTCGGCTGTACTCTTGTTGGAGTACGTTTTCGAGCCGATTCAGGCGAATACGTGGGTTGTGGTGGAGGCTGACCGAGACCTTGGCGATGGTCGGGTTTTTCCGAAAGGTGCCCGTGAGCAAGAGAATAACTACACTTTTTCGAACCACATCATGAGAGGAGGGGCTGAATTCAATCCTGAGGATTGGCTGACGGTTCGTTTGGGCGCTGAAGTCCATTCTTACAGGTATGACTATTACCAGAAGAACTTCGTCAGGAACACAGAGCAAACCAGAACACCTCAGACACTATGGTCTGAAGTGCGACTCTCAGGAGGCGCCACGTTGTCCTGGGGTAATTGTGAGCTCTCGTATCTGATTGAATCGATGCAGGGTCGAGGTTTGTTGGAACAGAGGTTCTCGCCGTGGGTCAACATTCGTGCTTTGGCCTCCGACTTCCTCCTTGTGCCAAACGACTGGCTGACGGTGAGGCCGATACAGGTTTTCTCACATCAGATTTCCGTGGCGTATTATTTGTTTTAGGATTTCTTGACTTTTTGTCGATTTTGGAATACCTTTTCACTGTTTGAAAAGCTCATTGGGTGGCCACCAATGAGCTTTTGTTATCTCTATAGATTCCGCGGTAGCTCAATGGTGGAGCATCCGGCTGTAAAGACAGCGTGAGCAGCGATACCCGAAAGTACGCAGACCGGCGAGATTACCTCATTGCCGCCGTCAAAAAACGGCGCAAAGAAATCCGCCGGAAAGCGATAGAGTACAAAGGTGGCAATTGTACGATCTGCGGGTATGGTCGGTGCGTTGATGCCCTCGAGTTTCACCACCTCGAAAACGGCAAGAAAGATTTTGGTATTTCTGCCAAGGGATATACGAGAGGGTGGAATCGGGTGAAATCGGAACTTGACAAGTGTGTTCTGGTTTGTGCCAATTGTCATCGAGAGCTTCATGCTGGTATTGCAGCTATCCCGAGCAATCGGGATTGAAACATCGGGTGAATTCAGGGAAGCCTGTGTCTCGAGCGGAGATATGGTAATCCTGAGCGAAGTCCCGCAAAGAGAAGCTTTCTAGTAGCGGGAAACGTGCAGAGACTAGAGGATGAGGAATTCTCACCAATAAGCCTCAAAAGCGCCCGACTCCTACGAGATGTAGGATGATGAGATAGTCCAGCCCTGCGCGAAAGCGTTGGACGAGCTGTAACCGGAGGGTTGCAAGTTCGAGTCTTGCCCGCGGAGCCGTTCGACTCGCGTCAATCGTGACGAGGCGATTTCATCTGACAAGGGCTCCTCGGCCCGGCTGCCCATAAGGCGAAGTTGCCCCATAATGGAAAAGCCCGTGAGAGAATTCTCATGGGCTTCTTTTGCGGTAGTTCTTCGAGAAACAGTTACGCGACTTCAAACTCGTATTTGTTCGCGTCTACGACTTCCTGATCTCCGATTTTCCCCCGCACAAAATATTGTACTCGATCGCGCGATTCAAACGGCCCTATGTGTGCCACCCAATACGAGTTGTGCCTTGGTTCATCGTTCGAATGCCAGGAAGCAGGCTGTGTATTCGTCACCTCGCTCGAATCCGCTTTACGCACGATCAGCTCCACCCAGACAGACTGCCCGGGCTCGATAGGATACGTACCTATCCACACGCTAATCCTCTCGCCTGCAAGAGGAGCTTCTGGAATACGAGCTGCATCAGGAGTATTGTGCCAGATAACCATCGCTCTTCAAAGATAGTATCCCGCCCTTCTTGAGTCAACTCCGGGGTTGCACAATGTCGAATTTGGCCGCTGACTTCATGCCTGCAAGTGTTCCGGACGATGGAAGGCGTGCCACTCAGAAGGAAACTGAACAACTTT
>CAYNRS010000396.1:0-2989 GCA_964399565.1 uncultured Ignavibacteriaceae bacterium | reverse complement strand
CTATGCGACGTAAACTGGCCCAAAGCGCCTACGATGATGATGTAGGGAGCGTGAAACAATTCTGCAACAAGAAAATAAGAAAGTCCAATGTCCTGCTGCAACATTTTTGCGCCTCGCGACAGAGATAGATAATCTATGACGATTTTGATCCCGAAGATCAATAGGACCGGGATCCGAAGTGACGGGAGAGGGACGGAGAGAAGGGCGCAGACAAAAAGGATTAAAGAAAATGAATACAAGCCGACCATTTCCAGGAGGATCGATTTGTCCTCATAGCGATTTTTCTTTGCCGCCCAACGAGTGCGTTGTTTCAAAAACGCCATTAGGGTGCGATTGGAATTCGTGACAATCATCGCTTTCGCACTAGAAACAAAGTGGATGCTCCCTGCCTGACGCTGAAAGATCCTCTGCATGAGCGTCTCGTCATCGCAGGAGCTGTCCTTGTCGCCAAAACCCTGAACGTCTTCGAAAGCTGATTTTCGATAGACGAGGTTGGCCCCACTGCAATTAATCGGCCTACCCAAGCCTATAAGCCCGGCGCCAGTCGTGGTGAGACCCAGGAACTCCATTGAACTGAGATTGCTTAAGAGAGTTCCTTCGGGCCTTTCTACGACGGGGCCGGAAACGAAGGCGATGTCATCCGCAAGGTGGGAAACCATTGTCCGAAGCCAGCTCCTTGGAACCTCGCAGTCTGCATCCGTCGTGGCGATTACTTCACCCTTCGATTCCTGTATCCCGAAAGTAATCGCGTCGGGTTTCCGGCCGGTTCTCTGAGTTTCATTTGGTTTAAGCTGTAATAATCGGACCTTGCCTTTTCGCCGAAAACGTCGAACAACGCGCAGAGTCGAATCTGTTGAGCCATCATCAACCACAATGATTTCGAATTTGTTCTTTGGATAGTCTTGGAGGATGAGTCCGTTGAGGCACGATTCGATCTCCGATTCCTCATTTCTTGCGGCAATAATGATACTCACAAACGGCAGCTTCTCATTCCATGGTGTTCTCTTGGATATGAGCGCCAGACCCTGTCTCAGCCGAAACACAAACCAGAAGTAGAATGAGGCGAATGCGAACAAAAGAATAATAAGCGCGTCGGTCATTTTTCTGGTGCAGCCTGTGCCGACTGAGAAAACCTCGCCGAAGGAATAAAGAGAATACCAGCAAGGGCCGGCAGGATTACATTAATGGCAAACATCAAAAGTGCTGCACTCAAAGCCACAATATTTGAAACACCGAGCAAGGAAAAGAAATACACAGTGCTGGCTTCCCTGACCCCAATGTCACCGAGCGAGATGGGGAGGAGTGATTTGAAAAACATCATGGCAGAAAACCCTACAAAAGCAGTCCATGGGTCAACGCTTCCAAAAGCGTTGAGAAAGAAGAACATTTGTAAGAACAGCACGCCGTTAAAGGCCAATGAATAGAAAAGCGACTGGACGAGTTCTTTACTGCCGAGCAGGCTGAAGGTTTCGATAAAATCTGAGAACCAATCACGACGAATGAATCGAAAAGGAAGTTTCTCGGCGATCTTCTGAATGACATCCAGGCGCATATACAGGAACAAGCAAAGAGCAATGCAGATAGCGCTCACAGAAGACGCCAAAGCAATGGGATGCAAAATAAGAAAAGCATAACTTGTAAGCCCGGACATCGCCAGCACAAGAAAGACCTGCGTGCGGTCGAGCATCGTGAGTCCCACAATGTGGGCAAGCCTTCCGTTGGGTACAGCAAAATAACGTCCTCCAACTTCGCCAAGCTGTCCTGGCGTGAATGAGCCAACTGTGATGCCAAGGAGGATTGATTTTGCAGCCTCGCGAGTCGACACCGTACTGCCTGCCGTTCTGAGCAGCATTTTCCATTTGAGGGCTCTTGTCCCGAGATTAAGCCCCAGGAAAGACGAAGCAATTACAATGTCTAAGGGGTCAGCTCCCTGGATTGATTTTGACAACTCACGAAGATCGACCATTCCTAAGACAAAATACATCAGTACTCCAGCAACAATTGCTTTGAGAACTAACAATCCAATCCTGCGATTTCGACGAACCGGGGGCTGTGAGATTTGGGCTGTCACAATTTCCGTTCTGGTTTCCATTGAAATGATCCAAAAATCCCAAGTGGGCCCATTAACGTGTTGTAAAAGATGTAGAGAATTTCCATGAGAAGGAAATAACCGCCCAACCCTCTCTGGCACAACATCTCGGAGGTAAGCAGAAACAAAGTTACATCGGCGGCAAGCTTAGATACAAACGCGGGTAATGCCACAGAATAGCCGGGAAATCCCGCCAGAAATCCAAGGAATCCCAGGAAAAGCAACAGGCTCGACAGATGGAAAAGGAAAAAAAAGCATTTCATGGAGAAGGGAAAAAACCTTGCAGCGGAAAAGTGCCTGATCCGCTGCTGCAGGAACTGGGGCAGAGTTCCAGGGGGGCTTGTGCGGACAAAACTCCTTGGCGAGGAGACATAGCGAATTCCCCATGTCGTCGTTCGCCGCACCAGTTGCAGAAAGAGGTCGTCATCACCGCTTACGGAATGTTTGATCTTGCTGTATCCGCCGACTTCATCGTATACACGCCTGCGATAAGCGAGGTTTCTCCCTGTACAGAGCCAGGCCCTTTTCAGGCCAATTGCTCCCGCAGAAAGCGATGCTGCTTTGAGTTCCTCGTATGAAATGAATTTCCAGAAGATCATCTTCAGGATTCCCTTATGAGGATTCTTCTGCAGAAGTGCAGCATCATAAGGAGAGAAGCCTGCAACGATGCCGGTATTTTCGTCAAAAGCCGCCACGAGCTCAGAAACCCATTCTTTTAAAGGAACACAATCCGCGTCCGTAAAACACAAAATCTCGCCCCGGCTCTCGTTTATTGCCATCGCAAGAGCGTTCTTTTTAGCAGGCATATCCGCCGACGAAGAAGTGACTTCGATCGCTTTCAGGTTAGGAAAGTCCCTCCCGTGTTCCCGTAGCACGTTGGCTGAATTATCTGTCGATCGG
>CAYNRS010000395.1:0-2999 GCA_964399565.1 uncultured Ignavibacteriaceae bacterium | reverse complement strand
GCTGAGAATTGGACTGGAACAAATATTGTCACCAACTGGGCTTTCAGCTCTTCGTTTACTGAAGTGGATATTTCCGACGCAAACCCGAACGTTGTGTGGGCAGGAACGAGAATGGATGCAACGGGACGCATTTTTGTTTCCCGGGATGCTGGTCTCACATTCCTACAAACGAATAACTACACTGCCAAAACCATGGGAAGGATTTCCGGATTCTCGACGCATCCGACAAACGATTCCGTCGGGTTTGCGTTGTTTTCTCTTGCCCAGTTGCCCAAAATCCTTAAAACGACAGACTACGGCCAATCTTGGACGGATCTTACGGGATTTTCCGGTACAACCAGCAGCAACGGTTTCCCGGATGTCGCGACATACAGCTTGCTGGTCATGCCCTACAACCCCGATATCCTCTGGGCTGGAACGGAAATCGGTTTGTTCGAATCAACGAATGGCGGCGGGACGTGGTCGTTCTCATCAAGCGGATTTCCAGCCGTGGCTGTGTGGGATATGAAGATTGTGGACAGTCAAATCGTCGTCGGAACGCATGGAAGGGGAATCTGGTCGGTCGAGCTGCCGGAGCTGGCCAATTACCAGCCGCCGACAGCTGTGCTCGCACCTCGCGTTGACTGGGTGGCACAGAGCCCTCAGGGGAACGCAAACATCTCTCTGTCACTGCGATATGCGTACGATTCAACAGTCGTTTTTGTGAACAACCAGAGGTACCTGCAGGTCAACAGTCCAACGCCGAAAGACACCATTCTTTCGTATCCGGTGTCTTCATCGGGAACGGTCTCGTCTTACCTGATTTCGTATGTTGCACAAACGCAGTACAGGTCCGCGACGAAAAGTGCAAATGTCGTTGCACCGCGTGCAGCGCAAGCGAGCTACTCAAACAACTTCAACGCCTCGACGACCGATTTCTCGGGCACGGGATTTACGGTTTCAACGCCGGTGAATTTCACAAACGGCGCCATCCATTCAACACATTTTTACAGCAACAACGCCAACTACACGTATCAGCTTTCGATTCCCATTGTGGTGGCATCGAGCGGTGCCCTGATGAAGTATGACGACATTGCCCTTGTCGAACCCGGCGAAGCAGGGTCTTTTTTTGGAAGCTCTGATTTCTATGACTATGTCGTTGTCGAGGGCTCGTCGAATGGGTTCAATTGGGTACCTCTCGCCGACGGGTATGATGCACGATACGATGCCGATTGGCTGTCCGCGTTCAACGGCTCGCAAAATGGAACGCCCGCACTGTTCCGCACGCATACGGTGAATTTGCTTAACTCCTTTGCCGCGGGAACAACTATTTTCGTTCGTTTCCGATTGTTTGCCGACGGCGGCGTGACGGGATGGGGGTGGGCGGTGGATAACCTTGAAATCCAGTCACCCGCCGTCTCTGTCAGCGATGGGTCCTCTCAGCTCCCGACGAAGTTCGAGCTCCAGCAAAACTTCCCTAATCCGTTCAATCCAAGTACGGCGATCAGGTTCAGCATCCCGACCGCGTCGAAAGTGTCGTTGAGAATCTTTGATCAGCTCGGGCGACTCGTTCAGACGCTTGTCGACAAGAACCTTGAAGCGGGCTATTATCAAGAAACGTGGAACGCAACATCTTTTGCGACGGGTGTGTACTTCCTTCGGTTGGAAGCTCAGGGCTATGTTGAAACAAGAAAGATTCTTTTGCTGAAATAATCTGTATGACAACCTGGCAAATTTGAAAGACTAATGCGTTTTTCCTAAACATTTCTCCTTTGGAGGCCATGATGCGTTTTATGCTCAAACATCTCATTCTTATTGCTTCCGTGTTGGTTTCCGCTTCCGCGCAGGAGCTTAAGTACCTTGAATACGATACTGACCTGTTGCCTGCATCCTTCCACAAGAGCAGACGAGATTCTCTTCGGACAAAAATCGGCAACGATGCCATTGCCGTCATTTATTCCAACTGGGAACACGTGCGGAATGGTGATGTCGAATACCAGTTTCGTCAGGATGACAACTTCTACTACCTGACTGGATTTCCCGAGCCGGAAGCGCTCCTGCTTCTTGTTCCTAAAGGCTTGTCCGTACGAAATCCGGAAGACACGTCGAAAACTCTCATTGTTACAGAAGTTCTCTTTGTTCGGTCAAAGGATGCGCTGCGTGAACAGTGGGATGGCCGGCGGTACGGGCCTGAGGGCGCGGTGAAGCTGAAGGGCTTTCAACATGCGGCGACGAATGATAAGTTCCGGCAAGTGTTTCAGTCGGCATTGTTTTCTTCGGGAGCTCGGGCGCTTTACGTCCCGCCATTGCCCGATGACCTGCCTCAGGAAATGTCGGAATTGTTGCGGCCGATACGTTCCTTGATCGAAGCATCAAAATCCCGTCATTCGCAATTAGAACTGAGAGATCCGAGTCCAATGGTGTACAGCATGCGGATTGTGAAATCGCCGGAAGAAATCGCGGTCCTTACAAAGGCGACGCACATCAGCGCTCTCGCACACAATCAAGCAATGATGTCGTGCCAGCCGGGGATGTACGAGTACGAACTACAAGCAGTCTATGAGTATGTCTACAAGCGAATGGGTTCCGAATATCCGGGATATCCATGCATTGTCGGAGCGGCGGAGAATTCGATTGTCCTGCACTATAATACCAATCGGCGGCAGGTCAAAGACGGCGATATCGTCCTTGCCGATTGTGCTTCCGAATACCACGGTTACTCCAGCGATGTCACACGGACGTATCCGGCAAACGGCAAGTTTTCAGCAGCGCAACGTCAGATTTATCAGATCGTGCTCGATGCTCAGAATGCGTGCATCGCTATGATGAAGCCGGGAGTTTCGTGGCGGGAGGTCGGCATGAAAGCAGACCAGGTGATTGAAGACGGATTGTTCAAACTCGGTCTTATCAAGGAAAAGAATGTCCGCGCGCACCGGAAATTCTTTATCCATGGGCTCGGCCATCCTGTGGGTTTGAATGTACATGATGTCGGTGCACCCGTGTTACAACCAGGTATGGCG
>CAYNRS010000394.1:0-3003 GCA_964399565.1 uncultured Ignavibacteriaceae bacterium | reverse complement strand
ATCATCCCCAATAAGTTTTTCCGATACGAATCCAGCGCCTTCTGGTACGTTGAACTTCGATAGGAGATTTGCTGCTGACCTATCATTTGCTCCATCAGCATTGCTCCAGCGGGGGCCGAAGAAGATGCCATTTGATCTCGAATCCACGCAAGCATGTCCCGCAGGAGGAGATAGGTCTTGTAATTGAGCATTTCCATGCTCAGTATTGTCCACCATCGACCACCAACACTTTTCAGAGATGACCCTGGTTGGTAGACCCCATAAAACTCATTGTGCCCCACATAGATCACAAACAGATCTGGCTTGTACGGGATTAATTGTTTCATGAGGTCGAGAACCACATAGCTTCCTACTGCGGCAATTCCGATATTCACGACTTCGATGTTATAGTCGGGGAGGGTCGAAGTGAGTCTGTCCTGCAGAAGTCTTGGAGCCGTCGCATTGAACTCATAAGGAAATCCCGCCATCGATGATTCGCCAAGGCAGAATATCCGGATCGTCTTTTCTGATTTTGCGATCTCGAACGTATCATCCGCGGGTTCAGGAATTGCAACGCCTGAGTGTGCAAAATATTTCAGCGCAGCTACACGATTAATGCTGAAGAATTCTCTGTTTCCAACCTTCTTTCTTATCACAAGATCAGTGTCACCGCCGTAATTGAGGCCGCGTAGTGACAATTCGAGTATAAGAAAAAACAAAACTGGAATTGACAACAGGATTGTCAAAAAAAAGATTCGCTTGCGTGGCGAGAGTGAACTGACGTTTGAGGCTGCTGTCATTGGCGCAAAGGCCGAATTCGGGTGAGGAGATCGCGGGCGGGCGAATATCTGGGGTCGGCTAAGAGCACCTGTTCGAGTATCATGGTCGCTTGATTTGCCTCTCCGATTTGCAGGTGAGTGTAGGCGAGAAGATAGCCCGATTCCGAACGTTGCTGGGAATTCTCGGCCAATCCCCCCGCCTCCTTCAGATACAAAATCGCTTGTTGGAAATTCTTTTCCTCCGCTGCCAGGATGCCGAGATGTTTCAACGCAAAATACGTTTTTTCAACAGATATCGAGATGAGCAAATGACGTTGGGCGATGGCGATGTCCCTTTGCACAAGCAACAGTTGAGCTGACCGTAAGTGTGCAGAAACGCTCAGCGGAAATTGGCTCAGGATTGATCGGTACTCGGCCAGTGCCTTGTTGAGTTCACGTTTCGTCGCGTAGAATTCCGCAGCCTTGACGTGAGCCTCCTCCCAGCCAATCTGAGCGCTGACAAGGTCGGCTACGATGGTTCCAATCGTGTCTGAAGATGGGGGCCCGGGAATCGGACGGTTCTCTGATACGAATGGCCACGAAGATGTGAGGATTTCGATCCTTCGTTGAGCAGCTCGTTCATCCACTTCGCTGGGACTTCGTTGAGCCCAAAGATCATGCTCTTTTGTCCTTGCGGCTCGTTTCCAATCCAGCTTAGACGCCAGAAGCAAGTTCTGCTCCATGGTTTCAACATACACTTTGGCCATGTGGAAATTTCCGAAGAGCCGCGGGTGGAGATGTTCGAGAATGAGCTCTTTCCCAACAATAGAATCTCTTGAAACGGCGACAAATTCTTCCTCAATGTCGGCGACAAAGACTGTTTTTTCATCAGAGTGTTCACGAATCGCCTGGTTGAAATCCGCACTCGCGCGAAAACGCAGTTGATCCAGGTCTCTTGCTCTCAAATAATAATCTTTGGCCTTGCGTTTTTGTCCGAAAGCGTCAAGACATCTTGCCTTTGTGAATTGAGCATCAGCCCTTTGGCTGTCGATGCCCAAAGCTGAATCCGAAGCCGCGTTTGCCTGACGCGGGTCGCCGGATTGAAAATGATTCTCGGCACTTGCTAACAATCGGCTGAACAACGCATAGTGTTCTTTGGGCACGTGAGGGCTAAAGGTAGATACAAACGGCTTCTGGTCGCGAACGTTTGACACTTGCGTTCCGAGGATGAGTGGAACATTATGCTCGACGCACATTGCGGCGAGTTCCCGCAAGTTTTCCCGGAAGTTTCCCAGGCACTGGATGTACTCCGGGTTACGATATTGCACATACTGTCCGGCGGCCAGTCGCTCCATCATCGTTCCGCGATCCACCTGAGTTGATAAGGTTGTAAAAGTCGCGGTGAAGCTTCGGAGAAGGCTTTTAAGGAATTGGAAAACGCGGAGATGAATGATTGTCAAATATGTTTTGACAATCCAGCGCGAGCCACCAAGAGTCTCTACTGAAGACATACCGAGTGCTCCGTAGAATTCATTGTGGCCGTCGTAGACGATCAGGAGGTCGGGTTTGAACTCGAAGAGTTCTTTTGCGATATCGTTCACCGTGAAACTATTGGTTGCGGTCATCCCTAAGTTGATTACTTCAATGTTCTTCTCAGGAAACATCTTTTGCAGCCGTTCACGGAGAAATGACGGGAAAGATCCAACGTATCCATACGGAAACCCCACCGTTGTGGATCCGCCAAGTGCGAAAATCCTGATTGTCCCCTGAGGTTTCTCCCGTATGAAGAAATCGTTTGACGTGTTCGGTATGAATCGGACACGAGAAAAATATCTTTCCTTCACGTCCGGATTCATAATGAGATATTTTTTCCCTGTGATGTCTTCTTCAAGGAACAGGTCGAGATTGGGCCCATAATCGATGGCCCGAAAGAAAAACTCTGCACCGACGACGATTACAAGGGGAAACGCTACTGTCACGGCATAAAATAGTCGTTTTTTGAGAGGAGGTAAATTGTTGTTCCTAAGACGAGAGGATGACATCTGTTGAGTTTGTCAAATTGTACTTGATTGGCAAAAGAAATATATGATTAAAAGGATAAAGAAAATCGCGTAGCCGATGAGAACAAGTGTTTTCACTTTGAAATTCCATAAGCTTTTAGATATATTAAATAAATGTCAAAAACCTTCAGATGAGAAAACTTGGAAAAATATTCTATCAATGGTGGATGAAGTTCGCGCACGTGCTGGCTCTTGTCAACACGACT
>CAYNRS010000393.1:0-3003 GCA_964399565.1 uncultured Ignavibacteriaceae bacterium | reverse complement strand
CCCATCTCCTAAGCAGGTCGAATATCAGGAAATGGAACTAATCGGTTTTTTTCACTTCAACATGAACACTTTCACAGACAAGGAATGGGGCTACGGGGATGAGAACCCCAAAATGTTTAATCCCGCAAGCCTTGACGTCGAGCAATGGATTCGCGTTGCAAAAGAAGCGGGAATGAAGGAAGCAATCCTGACTGCGAAACATCATGACGGTTTTTGTTTGTGGCCATCGGCCTATACGGAACATTCCGTCAGGAATAGTCCATATAAGAACGGCAAGGGGGACATTGTCCGCGAATTCACCGAGGCTTGCCGCAAATACGGGATAAAAGCAGGATTGTATCTATCTCCATGGGATAGGAATAACGCTACGTATGGGTCTGCCGCCTACATCGACTACTACAAAAACCAGTTGCGCGAACTGTTGACTCTGTATGGTGAGATCGCTGAAGTATGGTTCGACGGAGCAAACGGCGGCGACGGCTATTATGGCGGTGCGAGAGAAACAAGAACGATCGATAGCAAGACGTACTATCCGTGGAAAGAATTCGCTGAGATTGTCTATGGCCTTCAGCCGAATGCTTCAATATTCTCGGATGCAGGTCCCGACCTTCGTTGGATTGGCAACGAACATGGCATCTCCGGGGAAACGTTTTGGTCAACAATCGATGTCCACAAACTGGTTATCGGTCAATCAGACCAAGAATACCTGAATACCGGCGACCCAATGGGGAAAAATTGGCTGGTGGGTGTGTGCGATGTTTCAATCCGGCCAGGATGGTTTTATCATGAGAACCAGGACAGTCTGGTGAAGTCGCCATCCCAATTGGTTGACCTCTATTACAAATCGGTCGGGAGGAATGCCGTTCTGTTGCTGAATATACCACCAACGGCGGAGGGACGAATCAGCAACATCGACGAGCAGACGTTGAGGGGTTTCAGGTCAATTCTGGATGAAACTTTTCAGAACGACTTGGCTCTACGAGCAAACGTGAAAACCTCAAGTGCTCGATCAACAAGTACCCAAAACGCCGTTGTCGATGGTGATAACTCAACGTACTGGGAGGCTGGCGAGAACCAACATTCAGCAACTCTTGAAGTTGAGCTGGAGACAATGAGAGAATTCGATCGTGTTGTGTTACAGGAAGCGATCTGGAGTGGTCAGAGGATTTCCCGATTTGTGATACAAGCTCTTGAGGAGAACAGATGGAAACAGGTCGTTGCCGGCACGACGGTGGGTTACAAGCGCATTCTCCGGACTTCTCCGGTTCTCACCGACAAAGTGAGAATCGTGATTCAGCAAGCGAACAACCCTCCGGCACTCTCAACCGTCTCGTTCTTTAAAGCTTCCAAGAGAGAGCGATAGTGAACAGCAGGAAACACCGTTCCCGCAGGCTGTTTACGTCTGGACGTTTAAGCGGAATCTTAGAAGGGGCGTCTGACAATTCGTTCAAAATCGTGAGCGTGGGTGGGCTCGAACCACCGACCCTCTGCTTAAAAGGCAGATGCTCTACCCCTGAGCTACACGCTCGTCAGACAAGAAATCGTCGAACACCGACAAGATAAGCAAAAACCGCCCGGCGTTCAAGACGATTTTTTCATTCCGTGTGTGGAGGCTCAGCGGCGGGCTCCGCCACTTCCGCTTCTTGTTTCTTTCGGTAGAGAATTCCGATCGGAACAATCACGCAATATCCCAGCACGAGAAGAATCGGAGCAACAACGAGTGGCATCGTGCCGTCCCAGGGTTCCTGGCTCAGCGCATAATACCCGATGGCGATAACAATCAATCCAACCAGGAGAATCTGATAGTTGATCCTCGTGAACGGCAAATGTTCCGGCTGTGACTTTTTCCGAGCTGCCTTATGATCAATACGTGCCATGTGTTAATTCCCTTTCATTTGCATCGTGATATGGGCCTTCACGCTTTCACTATTAGACGTTTGAGATTCATTATCGGGCACTCATACAATTCTTGTTCGCTTTGGCCCTTCGTTGCTTTCACAACAAAAAGCCCGGCATCGGGGGAACGCCGGGCTCGACCATATTTCACAACAGTCAGGGGAGTAACTGTCGTTCAGGTCGATGTAAATTTAACCCATTTTTTAACAAAGTCAAGAGAACTGCCACTGTGGGACCAGAAATATCAGTCATGCTCTCGCCACGTCGAAATGGCTTTCGAATCTATTGTGATTTTCCCGTTGTGAGCTTCCCCTCAGTCAGGCGAAGCACTCGATGGGCCCGTTTGGTGAGGTCGGGATTATGCGTTGCGATGACAAAGGTCAGGTCTCGCTTTTCTGACAACGAAATAAGCAGTTTGTGGAGATTCAATCCGCTTTCCTCATCCAAATTCCCCGATGGTTCGTCAGCCAGGACGATCTGAGGGTCATTCATTAAAGCCCGCGCGACGGCTACGCGTTGCTGTTCTCCTCCCGAAAGTTGATTCGGCCGATGATGGAGCCTTCCCTCCAGCCCAACATCGAGAAGGATTTTCTCCGCTTTCGCGAAAACGGACTTCTTTGCCTTTCCTGCGATGAGAGCAGGCATACACACATTCTCAAGTGACGTAAATTCCGGGAGTAAATGGTGAAACTGAAAAACGAATCCGAGCGACTTGTTTCTAAATTCGGCCAATTCCTCTTCCGGGAAAGCAAAAATCTCCTTTTCGTCAAAGAACACCTTCCCTTGCGTTGGCCGGTCAAGGCCTCCGAGAAGATGGAGAAGCGTGCTTTTTCCGCATCCTGATGGACCCACGATCACAACGACCTCACCCTCTTTGATCTCAATATCAACACCTTTCAGAACCTGTAAAACGATTTTTTCTCCGGTGTGGTATTCCTTCCAGAGATTCTCTCCCCGTAGAATTTTTCGGGTTACTCCCATCGGAGGGCCTCCGCCGGAATAAGTTCGGCAGCACGTCTCGATGGATGAAGAGTTGCCAGTGCGCACAGCCCTATCGCTGCAACGGACACAAAGAAAAGGTCCAATATTCTCAGCTCAACCGGAATG
>CAYNRS010000392.1:0-3006 GCA_964399565.1 uncultured Ignavibacteriaceae bacterium | reverse complement strand
CGGGGGATTTTCAATAATCGTTTGCTCCGGAGGTTGTTTTCAAGAGGCTGCTCATTTCCACTCCGTTCTGCAATTCGGTAGTGGTGCATTTTCGAACCACTACCTGCAATTCCGGCTTCTTGACACAGAGTGCGAAAAAACGTATTATCAATGATGGCAGGCGGTTTTTGTCAGGGCAGTTCCCTGCAAGCTTCGCATTTGAAGAGAGGTCATCGCCATGGCAGAGTTTAAGGTAGAAGGCATAACGGCTTCCGGCAAGCCCGTTGGCGGCAACATTACGGCCGATAACAGGACTATTGCGAAGAAAAAAGCCAGTGATCTGGCGACGGAAAAGAAGTTCAAAGTTACGGGTGTCTATGAGCGTGTCAACTGGATTTACAGGGTTCAGAAGGGCAACGACAAACCCATCGACGGCGAACAAAAAGCCTTCACGAAGGATGAGGTACGGATTGCGCTCGAAAAGATGGGTTTTAAGGTCGTCTATGTCAGGAAAAAACTCTTTGGCAACAAACTCAAGGCAGCTCCTCCCGTCGACATCATTTCGTTCGTCCGCATCAGCGCGGATTTGATGAGGCAGAAGCTCCCGTTTAACGAAGTGCTCCAGCTTTTGGTGAACGACACGACCAACCCTGCTTTGCGGGATGCATTGAAAGAGATTAATACGGAGCTCAAGCAGGGAAAAGACAGCGAAAAGGTCTTCGTCAAACAGGCCGCCGTCTTCGGAAAATTTACGGCAAATATGCTCGGCCTTGCGTCCAAGAGCGGCAACATGGCAGAGATTTACGACAGCACAGCGAAGTTCCTGGAAAGGAACGCCGAGTTCAAACGAAGCCTCAAGAGTGCCCTCATCATGCCGCTCGTGACGCTTGTTGTCCTTTCCTTCGCGATCCTGTTTTATGTCGCTTATATCTTTCCGAAAACTGCCGAAGCGTTCGTTAAAATGGGCGTGGATATGTCCGCTTATCCCATGACGGACGCTTCCCTGAAATTCAGCGCCTGGCTCATCGACAACATTATGTTTCTTGTGATCGGTTTTACTGTACCTGTTGTCGTCCTCCTCCAATTCTTAAAGACAGAAAAAGGTCAATTCATGATGGATGAATACATCATGAAAGTGCCGGTGGTGGGCCCGTTACTCCATAAGACCGCCATTGAAATTTTCTGCCGTGTGTTCTACGCTTTGTACAGCGGCTCGGGCGAGAATATCGACGTTATAAGGATGTCGTCCGAAGCATGCGGCAACAAGTATATGGAAAGCAGAATCAAAACGATTGCCATTCCCCTTATGCTGGAAAAAGGAAAAGGGTTGACAGAAGCTTTCGAAGCAACGGGCGTGTTTACAAAAACCGCAATCTCGCGTCTGAGCTCCGGAGCGGAAACGGGAACAGTGAGAAATACTGCGCTCCAGCTTGCAGAATACTATGAAAAGGAAACGACCTATAAGCTGAGGAACGCAATTGAAGTCATCCAATTGACCGTGCAGATGATCATCATGCTTGCGCTGACGGGGCTGACGCTGGTTTCGTCTGAAACGGCGGCCGTCTCGCCGAAAAAACCGGGAGGCTTTATCCTTCCGCAGATCTTGTCGTTTCTGGGTTTTTGATCGTGAACTGAATTAGGAGAGGAGTTTTTTTCAATGCCCGAACTGGACATAACTGATAAAATCGGCTACACGCTTCTGAAGAAAGGCATCATCGATTTTGAGACGCTGGAGAAATCCTTGAAAATGAAGGATTCCGAGGAAAACAAGAAGAACCGAAAGAACCTCGGGCAAATCCTCGTTTCGGAATTCGGCGCCGACCACGATGCCGTCTTCCGGGAAGTTGCCAACCTGTACGCCTTCCGGGAATTATACCTGGCCGATGAGAAAATTGATGACCCTCGAATCGCGTTCGTCAAGAAGTTCGTGGACCAGCTCTCGGACCAGCAGCGAGACATGATGTCCCAGGCAAAGATGCTGCCGTTCAAATACGACGAGCGGCAGACGGACAAGTTGATTATTATTGCGGCAGACCCGACCGATCGCAACCTTCCCGTTGTTGCGCGGAGCTTCAACGTCAAAAAATATGAAATCTGCTACGTCCGGCTGAAGGAATTGCAAAACCTCATGGAGAAGGTTGCGCCGAAACAGAACGAGTTTCTCAAGCTGCTTCAGGACGACAAGGTCAACATCGATGAGGGATCCAGCGGCAAAGATGATACTGAAGTGAATGAAGATGAGCTTAATGCTGAAATCAACAAAAGCGCACTGGTGAACCTGTTCGAGGGCTGTCTCGTGGAAGCTGTCCGACGGGACATCAGCGATATTCATATAGTGGCGGCTGAGGGCAACAAAACGAACTTCATGTTCCGTCTCGACGGCAACCTGCAGGTCTGGCATTGCCAGGAAAATACGGTGCCGGAAGCAGTCCTTGCAGTGGTGAAGGACCGCACGAAGAACGTCGACCGGTTTGAGCGTGAAATGTCCCAGGACGGATTTATCCAGCGCGTTGTCGACGGCCATCAGCTTCGCTTCCGTGTCTCGATCATGCCCATCGTGACGACGGAGTTCAAGCATAAGTTTGAAAGCGTGGTCATCCGTGTTCTGGACGACCGCAAGGTCATCACTGATTTGGAGAAACTTGGCCTTCAGGGTCCCGCCCGCGGATTCTTTTACAAGGCAATCGGAAAGCCGCAGGGCATCATCATTCTGACTGGGCCTACGGGTTCCGGTAAATCAACAACGCTGATCGCAGCTTTGTATCAGGTCATCGACCCCACCGTCAACGTGCTGACGATTGAAGAGCCGGTGGAGTATATCATCAAAGGTGCCCGTCAGCTGAAGATTGGGCCGAAGATGTCGTTCGAGCAGTCCATCCGCGGTATTCTGCGTCACGACCCGGATATCGTGCTCGTCGGTGAGATGCGTGATAAGATCACGGCGGAAACGGCCATCAAACTGGCCAACACAGGCCACCTTGTGTTCTCGACGCTGCACACGAACGACGCGCCCAGCGCTGTCGCTCG
>CAYNRS010000391.1:0-3007 GCA_964399565.1 uncultured Ignavibacteriaceae bacterium | reverse complement strand
CACTCTATTGCCCAGAGAGTCCGAACTCATTTCCCATCGGAAACTTTTTTAGCAAAACCAACCCCTGAAAATTGTTCCGCCTCAGCGCCAACCACTCTTCCATCTTTGTCCTTTTTGAACCTCACATTCAGGAATGTGCCTCTCAGATAAAAGCTTTTTTCATTCTCCGCTTCCAATGCAATCTTCGGATTGCCCGGTGTCTGAAATTACAGCCGCCCTTCCTCCGACGTGACAAGCCCATTAAAGCCAGGACGAATCTCATATGCACCCTCATATTGCTTTAGCACTGCCGGTTCCAGGCTCAACGATGGTCTCTCGAATGCCCACTGCAAACCACGCGTAAATCCTTCCGCCTTGCTACCCGAATGGCCGATGTTCTCCAGGATTTTGGTCTCCATCTTGAGGTCTTTGTAGCCTTTCGCGCCTAAGTGATCGACAAATTTCTTAAACTGTGAAACGTTGCCTTCAAGTCCGCCGAAGGCCATGTACAGCCTCGCAGGATAGCCGGGGTCCTTGTAGGTTTTTACAAAATTGTAGATCGATTCGTTGTCGAATCCTACCGCGGGACTGGCGGCAACAAAGCGAGTAAAAAGTCCCGGTTCCTGGAACATGGCGTAAAGCGTGAAAAGACCGCCGAAGGAACTGCCCATGAGTGTTCTTCCTTCAGGGCGGGCCCGGAATCTCGATTCGATGAAAGGAAAGAGCTTCGTACTTCATGAACGACAGAAACTTGGGGGCGTTACCCGATTGAGGAAGCCCCTTGTTGTTGGTGGGCGTCAGGTCGGCAGCTCTCAATGAATCGTGATTCGGACTCTTCCCTCCCCAGGTTATGGCAACAATGATCAATCCTGGTACAAAGCCATCATAATGCTGCTGTCCATACAGCGAACCGACAAGCGTGAAATCCCATTGGCCGTCGAGCACGTACACTACGGGGAAGGTTCGGCTTGTGTCCTCGTACCATCGGGGCAGCTGAACATAAAGTTCATACTCCCGCCCCACAACCGTCGATGAAATGCTTAAACGTTGAGAACCTGGGATTTCCACACGAGGAGGACTCTGTTGGATTTGATTGTAAGCGTCGATTTTCAGCTGGGATAGCGAAGGTTTGAAGAGAAGACACAGAAGACTGGGAAGAAAGAGAATTCGAAGATATGGTTTCATGATAGTTCTTTCTGAGACAGTCAATGCAAGTCTCGGGTGACGACCGAACCCGAGCCACCTCTGAGAATATCCAGGTCCGCGCCGAGGTGGGCTTGCTGGACATGGTCAACGTAAAATTTCACGTATCCCCTCATTGCCATCGGTCCTGGTGGCTTCCAGGACGCCTTCCGCCTCTGCAATTCCCTTTCGCTCACAGCAAGATGCAGAGTTCTCTTTTTCACGTCGAGCTCGATGATGTCGCCATCCTGCACGAGCGCGAGCGTGCCACCCGCTGCGGATTCCGGTGAAACATGCAAGACGACGGTCCCTGCGGCAGTTCCGCTCATTCTCCCATCGGAGATCCTTACTATATCTTTAATACCCTTCTTGAGAAGTTTTACGGGAAGGTCCACATTCCCAACCTCGGGCATTCCGGGGTACCCTTTCGGGCCCACGCCCTTCAGGACGATCACGCACGCTTCATCGATGTCAAGCTTGGGATCATCGATTCGCGCGTGATAATCCTCGATACTCTCGAACACCACTGCACGTCCTTTGTGAGTCATCAATTTCGATGATGCGGCTGAGGGCTTTATAACCGCACCGTCCGTGCAAAGATTTCCTTTCAGCACTGCAATTCCCGCGTTCTTCTTGAAAGGTCGTTTTGTTGTAGCAATAACCTTTTTATCATAGCTAACAGCTTCGTTATTATTGTCGCCCAACGACCTGCCGTTCACAGTGAGAGAATTGTTATGAAGGAAGGGCTTCAACTCTTTCAAGACGACTTGTAAGCCGCCTGCTCGGAAAAAATCCTCCATCAGAAAAGTGCCGGACGGCTTCAAATTCGCCAGCAAGGGAATTTTTCTTCCCAACTTATCAAAATCTTCCAGTGTAAGTTTCACTCCGATTCTGCCAGCGATGGCGAGCACATGGATGATAAAATTCGTGGAACCGCCGATTGCAGCATTTGCGATGATGGAATTTTCAAATGCATTACGCGTTAGAATGCGTGAGAGTCTGAGCCCTTCTCTCACCATCTCCACGATTCTTCGGCCGGAGAGTTGTGCCAGCAATTTCTTTCGAGAGTCTGCCGCAGGCATTGCAGCGGCGCCCGGCAAAGTCAACCCAAGTGATTCAACCATGCATGCCATTGTGGATGCCGTCCCCATGGTATTACAATGGCCGATGCTTCTCGCTGCGCAGATTTCCGCTTCATGTAAATCCTGCTCGGAGAAACCTTGCGTTTTCTGTTTTTCCTTGATAACCCAGTTGAAATGACCCGTGCCAATTGCTTCACCCCTGAACCAGCCGCTGAGCATCGGGCCGCCCGGAACTACGATCGTCGGAAGGTCAACGCTGCAAGCTCCCATCAGCGTAGAAGGTGTCGTTTTGTCGCAACCTGTGAGAAGCACGACTCCGTCGAGAGGGTTTGCCCTCAGGGACTCCTCGACTTCCATGCTGGCAAGGTTTCTATACAACATCGTTGTGGGCTTCATGATTGTTTCGCCCAGCGACATCACGGGAAATTCCATGGGAAAACCGCCAGCCTCGACGATGCCTTTTTTCACTATCTCAGCAAAATCGCGCAAGTGTCCGTTGCATGGTGTGAGGTCCGACCACGTGTTACAAATGCCGACCACCGGCTTGCCTTGAAAATAATCGTCCGGATAACCCTGGTTGCGGAGCCATGACCGATGAACAAATCCCATTTTGCCTTTAACGCCGAACCATTCTGCGCTTCGAAATTTCCGTTCTCTTTTCATAGGGGACCTCTTTGTCTTTCGCCGTTGACCAGTCGCCAAATCCCCATGGGATTCTCGTCCTTCAACTCCTCCGGTAGAAGCGCATGGGGAGAATTCTGATA
>CAYNRS010000390.1:0-3015 GCA_964399565.1 uncultured Ignavibacteriaceae bacterium | reverse complement strand
GTCGCACGTTCCCGGAAAGATGGAGGAGCAAATTTCCAATACTCTTGTTCGTTTCATGCGCCCGCCACCAGATCTCCTCGTCGCTCAATTCTTCCACACATTTTTTGATGCTTGGCAAATACTCCTCCAGCAACTTTTTGCGGCTGAATTCAATAATTTCCCGTTCGAGATTAGTATTCATGGGAACCTATCCTTCTGAGTTTCTTTTTTTCCCCAATTTTTTTCTTTCCCTGCAAACGCTGTTCTTTTGACGTGCGGGTTGCCTTCGTCTTCACTCTCTTTTTTTTCGGCCTCAGTGCAATTCTGAGCAGGTCGGAAAATTTGGTTATGGCGTTCTGTTTGTTTTGCCATTGACTGCGCGATTGCTGCGCCACGACATGAAGGCAGCCGTCGCTGTCAATCCTTGATTTTAAGTTCTCCCGAATGGTCGATTTCTGAAGATTCGTAAGACATTGACTACGTTCTACATTGAAAATAAGTTCAACGCGCGTCTCGACCTTGTTCACGTTCTGACCTCCCGGGCCGCCGCTCCGTGATGTAAAAAACTGAATCTCCGCCCTCGCGATGACCACGTTGGCGTTCACATGAATATCTTCTTCCATGATTTTCTGTAGTGGGAACAAAAACGCCGGACCTTCGCCCGGCGTCGATTCTCTAAAGCTAGCATTCGTTGCCGGAAAATCGCTAGTTGCTGCCCATCATTTTTCCACCGCCGTTTCGCTTGAGGTTTGTGTTGAACCATGCAATCATCCTCTCGCCGATATCTTTGATGAACTTCGGCTCCTGCGGACCGTGCGGCGTCCGGGGATAGCGAATGAATTCCGCCGGGACTCCGCGTCGTTTGAGAGCGATGTAGAGTTCCTCTCCTTGTGAAATGGGCACGCGTGCATCGCGCTCCCCGTGCAGAATTTGCGTTGGCGTTTGGATGTTCTTTACGTTAAACATCGCAGAATGCTTCATGTACACGTCCATTCTGTCCCAGTATTCTCCCTCGAAGTACGAAGGAAGGAAGCTCGGGATGTCCGCAGTCCCGACAAAACTCATGAGGTTTGTTACACCGGCACCGACACTTGCAGCTTTGAATCGATTTGAGCGTGTGATCGTAAAAGAGGTCATATAGCCGCCGTAACTCCAGCCGCAAATCACGAGGCTATCAGCGTGCGCAACTCCCATTTCGATGACCTTATCCACTCCGGTCATATCGTCGTCAAGATCACCATACCCCCAATCACTGATATTGGCGCGACGAAATGCTGCACCATAGCCGCTGCTTCCCCGGGGGTTCGGTCGAAGAACCGCAAAGCCTTCTTGCGCAAACGCCTGAATCGGATACACCGATCCGACCGCCGTGTAACTCTGAGTGAAAACACCAGCCGGACCACCATGAATATTAAGGATCAACGGATAACGCCTTCCCTTTTCAAAGTTCACAGGATACGTCAGCAAACCTTCGATCTCGGAACCGTCTTTTGATTTCCAGGTAATGACTTCAGTTTTGCCCATCGCGAATTTCGGGAAACCTTCATTGACTTCTGTCAGTTTTCTTCGGTCGAATTTTCTCATGGAAGAAACATGAATGTCGGGTGAATTTTCGGCGGTTTGATGAACAAAGGCCATCGCGCTTCCTTCTCTGCTGAAAGAAACTCCCGAATAGCTTCCCGAGCCGGTTGTAAGGATTCGCGGCCTCGATCCGTTTGTCGGTAAGGCAAAAACCCGAGAGGAGGTACGATCCGTCTCATTCAAGTAGATCTCTTTGCCGTCCGAGGACCATCCGAGAATGCCGAAGCTTCGATCGGGAGTCTCTGCTAGTTTTTTCGTTTCTTCGCCGCTGGCCGAAACCAGGTAAACGTCATAAGCCCGGGCCCATTTTGTATCGCCGTTATCGGACGAAAAGGCCACCCATTTTCCGTCGGGGGAAAAGTTGGGGTTGGAATCGGAACCCTTCCGCGCTATAAGAGCTTTCACGGCACCGCTGTCGGCCAGTACCGTCGAAATGTCCGACGAAGGCCAATCGTCTACCAACGGTGTGGATTGATGAGAGAAAACAATTGTCTTTGCATCAGGAGACCAATCAAATGACGTGACGTGAAAATCGCCGGCCGTCAGCCGCTGGGTCTTTCGTTCTCCCTTGGCATCTTTCTCTATCGCTACGGTGTAGAGATGAGCATTCTTGTAATTCTTGTCAACAAGGACCCAATCTCGTTTCTCCTTCTTGCTCTTTTCTTCCTGGTCTGTTTCCGGATCTGTTGATCTGTAGGCGATGGTTTTGGAATTCGGCGCCCACGCATAGTTCATCACCCCCGACTTTGCTTTTGTGACTTGCTCAGCTTCGCCCCCCGTGAGCCGCATCATCCAAACCTGGCTTTTTGCTTCAGACCCGCCACGAGTAGAAACGAAGGAGAGGTATTTACCGTCGGGGGAGAATTCAGGGTTTGTGCAGGATTTTTCCCCGAACGTAAATTGGTTATTCGACTTTCCGTCTGCTGAAACAACCCAGATGTGCGTGAGGAACTCAGACTTTTCGCCCTCCATCATCGGAGATGAAACGGAGTAGGCGATCCATTTGCCGTCGGGAGAAGCCGCCGTTCCACCGACGCGTTTGAATTTGATCATGACATCGGGCGTCCAGCGCGCCGGTTTGTCCTGAGCAAGCAGAAGAATCGTCGTAATGAACAAAAACAATGATGTTTTCACGATGGCCCTCATAAGTCCTCCTTGTAAAGTACGTTGCAGAGAGAATTTCGCACCGGAACTGAGATCAAATGTAAAAAGAAGATACTAGATTCTCGAATAGATAGCTACACCTCAATCGCAAACTTGCCGTTCTCCATGATCTTCACATCGTCAAACCACACCGTAGGAGCTTTGATGAGCCCGTCGAGGTGACTGGCAACTCTTACGCTCCCGCCCATCGATTTATTGTCGCCAAAAGCGATATGTATCGTGCCCATCACCTTCTCATCCTCGAGAATGTTTCCCGTGAGAATCGCCCTGTCGTTTGTGCCAATGCCAAAT
>CAYNRS010000389.1:0-3032 GCA_964399565.1 uncultured Ignavibacteriaceae bacterium | reverse complement strand
TGATGCCAATGTTCTCCGGCCGTTCGACTTCGCCGCGGACCTCCGGTATGCTCAGGCACCCTTCTTCCATTCTCAAGGTTCCTTCTTCCGAAACCACTTGTGGATTGATCATGACCAGTTTTCTCGGCAGGCCGGACGAGGCAACGAGAATCTCTTCGCCGGTCTCCTCGCCTTTTTTTTCTTCCACCTCTGAAAGGTCGATCACAATCACGCGTTGATGGCTCCCCACCTGAGTTGCGGCAAGCCCGATGCCGTTTGCCTTGTGCATGGTCTCAAACATGTCATGGATGAGCTTGACGACTGCGTTGTCGAGGTCCTCGACCGGCTTTGCCTTTGCCCGCAGCATTTCACTGCCGTAGAGATAAATAGGAAGAACGGACATGTACGATCGTGGATTGAAGAGTGTAGATTTTAGATTTAAGAAAAAACTCGGGCCGGGACGTAATGTACCAAGGAGAGAGCTGGGAATCAATCTAATCGATGACCCTGCGCGCTCCCTCATACCGCTTTTCATAGTACGAGCTTTGAAGCGACGAAATCGTCACTCCGAGTGAAACGCTCGCATGGGCGAAAAGGTCGTCGCCAAGATAGATGCCAACGTGCGATGCCTGCTCTCCCGTCGTATTGAAAAAAATAAGGTCTCCAAATTTCAGGTCTTGAAACGCCACTTGCTTCCCAACCTTATATTGATCATGAGCCAACCGGGGAAGCTGTCTTTTGACGGATTTATCATACACAGCCATCGTATACGCCGAACAGTCGATTCCCTGCATGGTCGTCCCCCCATGAAGATACGGCACACCCATGTATTTTGAGATCTCCCGCATCATCTTGCTGCGGTCGAGGGGAGCGATCGCTTCGTTCTTCTCTTTCCGAAAATCCCTTTCTCCTGAAACAATCTTTTCGACTTCCTTCTTGTCCGGGATTTTGTCGTTTTCCTTTCGTTCTTCTTCCACCTCTCTCGAAGCGAACCGTGGGCTTGAGCTCCTTGCCGCTGGCGGTTCTTTTTTCTTCCCGTCGCCGAATCGCGGCGAAGAAGGGGCGCATCCGATGACCATCACGCCAAAAGAACACAGCAGACAGAAAAAAGAAAGCCCCGAAAAACGTCGGGGCTTTGTGTTGAGATGTGGATGATGAGATTCTTCGGTCACCGGTGAGTCGGTTCCTTATCCAAGATATGCTCTCAATGCCTTGCTTCTCGACGCATGGCGAAGACGGCGAATGGCTTTTTCCTTGATCTGGCGGACGCGTTCGCGCGTCAGGTTGAACTTCTCGCCGATTTCTTCGAGCGTCAGCGAGTGCTCCTGGTCGAGTCCGAAATACAGACGAATCACCTGGGCTTCGCGCTCGCTCAACGTGTTGAGTGCGCGTTTGACTTCTTCTTTCAGAGACTCCCCCATTAAACCTGAATCTGGCGAGGGTTGACGGTGATCCTGAATGACATCGAGCAACCGGTTGTCTTCTCCCTGGGCAAAGGGCGCGTCCATGGAAAGATGTCGGCCGGAAATCTTGAGCGTGTCGGAAACTTCGAAAAGCGACATATCCAGCTCTTCCGCAAGTTCACTCGCACTCGGCTCACGTTCGAATTCCTGTTCAAGCGTGCTGAATGCCTTGCCGATCTTGTTCAACGCACCAACCCGGTTGAGCGGCAAACGGACAATCCTCGATTGTTCTGCAAGCGCCTGCAGTATTGATTGACGGATCCACCACACAGCGTAGGAAATAAACTTGAAACCGCGCGTCTCGTCAAATCGCTTTGCGGCTTTGATCAATCCCAGATTTCCCTCATTGATCAGGTCCCCGAGTGAAAGCCCTTGATTCTGGTACTGTTTCGCAACGCTGACGACAAACCGCAAGTTCGCCTTGGTAAGCTTCTCCAGGGACTTCTGGTCGCCCTTTTTAATCTTCCGCGCGAGGTCGATCTCTTCCTGTGGGGTCAGGAGTTCAACTTTCCCGATTTCCTGGAGGTACTTGTCTAACGACTGACTTTCACGGTTCGTATATTGTTTGCTGATCTTTACCATTTGCTAACCTTGATGTTTCTGTCTCCCGTGACTTTTGATTGCTCCATCTTTCAGAACAATCGCGAGACACAAAAGAATCCTATTTCAAATCAATCCGGTCCACAATACCGACGATGCTGGCATCGACCGGAGCCATTTCCACCGGAAGCGGAATAACAGCTTCACGTGCAGTAATATAGTACACCGTTTCCCCGGGGCCAGCGCCAACAGTATCGACGGCGATAATCGGCGATCCGGCTTTCTCCCTGTTCGCTGTAATAGGCTGCAGGAGCTGCAGTTTGAAGCTTTTGAGGTTCTCGTCTTTGCGAGTCGCCCAAATGGTACCTATGACATTGGCGAAAAACATGATGTGTCAATCCGCAACATCGAGTTTATCGACTACTGCGACAATCACTGCGTCAACAGGCTTGTTTTTTGTCTGTGCCGTCTGCCGCGCAGAACTTCCAGAGGTCACAAGCACGATATCGCCCACACCTGCCTGAACTGTATCTACTGCCACCACAAACGTGTCTTTGAGCTTGTATTCCAGGTCCACATGTTTCACCAGCTGGAACTTCATCCCGACAAGATCTTCGTCTTTTCGAGTTGCCCAGACGGTTCCAACAACTTTTCCAAGTATCATGCCGGCACCTTGTTCTTAGACGAGAAAGAAGACAACTTAGTTGCTCGTAATTAGCCCTAAAAAGCTCTCACCGGCAAGGTCATTCTCGACGCCAAAATAGTGAGCAACGGTTTTGCCGGCATCGGCGAAAGATTTCCTCGTGCCAAGATCGACGCCTTTTTTGCCGGTTTTCGTGTAACACAAAATCGGCACGTATTCCCGGGAATGATCGGTGCTCCTGTCAGTCGGGTCGTTTCCGTGGTCTCCCGTAATCATGAGGATATCTTCATCCTGAATGCTCTCCAGTATCGCAGGGAGAGCGGAGTCAAACTCTTCAAGTGCTTTTGCGAAACCCTTTGGGTCCTGGCGATGGCCGTACAACATATCAAAATCGACCAGATTGGCCA
>CAYNRS010000388.1:0-3034 GCA_964399565.1 uncultured Ignavibacteriaceae bacterium | reverse complement strand
GTTTTAAGATGACATCGAATTCGAATAAGTTGTAGGTTACATCAATTCCAATGGGATTTCGCTCAGGCGGGAGCTCTATCGAATTGTCTGTTTTACGCGTGATATTGTAAAGCTCCAGACTCAGGATCGGCTCCCACCCAACATCATAAAACAACGGCAATCGATCCCTGAACTCAAAGATGAGGAACAAATCCCGCTCCAGCTTTCTGTTGATGGCACCGCCGCCAAAAAGGCTCAGTTTATCGAGCATGTCAAACGATGTGAAATAAAAGCCTGGTTTAACATTATCGATTCCGCTATTGCGTGGGTTGTAATTGTCCAGACGAACGAAAGGAATCAACGACAAACTCGAAAAGACGTTTTTATAGGGCCTTGGAATTTGAGAGTTAATTGCGTTTTGGATTTTCGAAGAATCCGCAACACCAAAAGAGAGCGATGACTGCGAAGCCCCGCTACTCCACGATTCGGCAGAAGAAATCATTGGGCTGGAGCCTGCCATTTTGATGTCTCCAGGGATATTTATTTTCGCAATCTTGAAGCCATTCTTTGTATAGCTTGCAAAAGCGAGGTTCTTATCACCGTCCAATGTTGGAAGAAACGCGCCTCCCAAAACGTGTGTAACTTGACTTTCTGCATGTAGTTCAAGATCAAGTTTGTAAATGTTGAAGATCCCTGTTCTATCGCTCGAGTAGTAGATCGCTTTGCCATCCGGTGAAAAGCACGGATTACGGCAATCTCCATCTGAAGTGACGATTCTGAATTCGCTGCCATCCTCTTTAACGAGAGCCAGTTTCTGTCGGTGGCCGGTGGAAAAACCGAAGGCAATTGTTTTTCCGTCGGGCGAAAAAACGGGTGTAAAAACCTGTTCGCTGTCGTTGAAGTGGGTGACTTTTCTGAAATCTTTTCCGTCGGAATTCGAGACGGCGATATTCAACGTGCCATCACTTCCAACTACAAAAACGAGTTTCGAGCCATCGTCGGACAGCTTTGGATTCAAAGCCCGCCAGCCGTGGGACAACCTCATTTCTTCCTCGTCGGCGAGGTCATACTTGTAGATATCGTAGAATTTTGACCAGTGCGGATTGTCCCGCGTCGCTTTTGAATAGTAGAGAAAACGTCCGTCGGGCGTAAAAGAGAGCGTGGAGCGAACATTTCCCACGACCTTTTTGCTTGCCTTTGTTTTGATGTCGTAGACATACACGCTGCTCTGCGAAAAATAATCTGCGTTTTTGTTCGAGACGTACGCAAGTTTCGACCCATCACGAGAGAATTGTGGATAGAAATTTCCAAACCCTTCGGGTTCGACGATTTCAGCGGCATCGCTAATCTTGCCAACAGATTCGCGGACGAATTCATAAAGCGTCACCTTCTCATTTCTCCACTCCCTGTAAAGATCTTCGCCTGTTTTTCCCAACTCGTGTTCGATCGCTCCGTCGATTGTAAGCCTGAGAGGGGTGCCGAGAGCCTCTGAAATCATCTTCAGTTTGTCGACTCCATACTTCGTCGCGATGAATTCGGTGATGGAAAACCCTGCATTGTACGCTGACTCGTTCCCAAGACTTGTTTTCCCAAAGACCGCCATTTCTTCCCATGAGAGTGGATTCCCTTCCAGCATGTACATCCTAAGAATCATGTCCCTGTGTGTATCCCAGAAATCATGGTTCAAGTCTGGATGATTGTATTGTGCGACGCCTTCCGCGAACCAACTCGGGAGAACGAACCCCGACAGTGGGTACGACACAATGACGTTTGGGTAGCCGTACAAAACATCGGGCCTTCGTTCTGCCTCATAGCCGAGCCACTGAAAGTACACAGCGGGAACTCTCCTGCCCATTTTCATGGCAGTCTGTATCTGAACAATGTGCGTGAATTCGTGCGTTACGACGTTAAGAAGCCATGGGTGAGTTCCCCGGAGCTCAAAATCAAGCGAGGATGCCCAGATCTCGATTTTGTTGTCGTAAAAGTACGCGGCGCCGTTCGAATAGTCATCGTGGTCTCGAATCACAATGCTGACTTTTTGATCCGGTACGTGCCCGTACATCTTCGTGATGGGTGTGAAGATTTCTTCCGCTATGCGGGCTACTTCTGTCGCCGTCCGCTCCGTGCCCTTGTGGTAATGAACGAGGAAGTGGGAGGTTTCCGTTGTGAACCAATCAAGCTCCGTATGGAGGAATTCATTTTCCTGCGCTGGTAGAAGACTCGGAGCAAGAAGAACGAGAAGATGAAGCGAAGCTTTCCTCACAGATCATCCAATGACGACGTCAAGGAGTGTAACGCGATCTTCCAAAACGAAGACATTGACCTCGCGGCTGCGGGTGAGAGTTACGAATAACAGCGTGGCGTTTGATGATATCCGATGGTTTCCGTAGAAGGTTGTTTCGTTTGAATCGTAGAGGGGAACCGGATAGAATCCAACCGGCAGGTTATTGTCCGCAATGGAGTATCGGCCGAGAGAATCTGTTTGAGCAACTATGGTTCCATCAACTGTGACATCGTAGGACTTTTGAGAAACACCGTTCACGAGATACTGCACAGAATATGTGCTGCTTGGAACAGCGTTTCCCTGGGCGTCTTTTTTGTCCCAATCGACCAAAAACGTTCCAGCAGGTGGATTGCCCGAATATAACGTCCGGAGGGTCTGTCCGGAGCGATTCTTTACCACGACTGTGACGGTAGGTTGTGACGCCGGAACAATATACGCCTTGGACGGCGGCGTGATGTAATCAACGTATTCATAATTATAGAACAGAATGATCTCGACATTCGCCACTGGATTCCCGATCCTGTCGATAACTCTGCCGTCGATGCGATATCCGGAAATAACCAGAGTCGAGTCAACGCCGATATCCCTTTCACATCCGAGACACACGAGGACAAAAAGAAAAACGGCGAGAACTCGTTTCATTCTATTTGACCACCGCGATTTTGATGAACGCAACGTCTGCGTGAGAGGGGCCAGCCGCTTCGACACGTGCAATGTAGATACCACTCTGGATGTCGCTTACGTCCCAGGAAAGCTCGTTGTCGACGCCCG
>CAYNRS010000387.1:0-3036 GCA_964399565.1 uncultured Ignavibacteriaceae bacterium | reverse complement strand
GAATCGATGAAGTACTCCGCTTGCGTCACGTTGGGCGCTACACTGAGGACTTCTTTGATGAAAAGACGCGTATATGAATGGCTCCAAACGCCGTTGGCATCTTTCACGCGCACAAAGAGAATGTGCTGACCGGTCGAGACACCCGAGAGGTTTACCGCAATCGTCAGCGATGTGTCCTGACTCGGGGTTGTTATGGAAATGGGCGTACCGAGACCGAATCCTGGATCTGTGTCGATGAAATACTCGGCTTGGTCGATCGTCTGGGCAGACGAAGACGTAGAAAGGAACAACAGTAACGCCACAAGGGTTTTTTTCATATGAGCTTCTTCCGCATTGAAGCTGTGAAGTATGAACCCTTGGTCAGTTACGAGACTTTGTTTTTACTTGAACTTGTAATCCTTGTGTGCTTGTTCCGTACGTCGGAGCGCTTACCTGATAAATTGCGGGAATTGGTGGAACCCCTGAAAGGACATATGCACCTGGTCCGCCAAATGCCCCGATATCGTATCCATTTGTTCCCGCACCAATACCAGGCGAGGTGCCTGCCTTAAGTTTGTAACGGCCGTCTTGGCTTCCACTTAGTTCCAACACAGTTGACATGCTCACGCTCAACTGATTGCTCACCGAGGCAGGGATGTATGAACCGTTACAGATATTATTCGAAAATGTATTGTTTGTTGTGGTCGCGCTCGTACCTGAATAAAGCACGTTGTTCTCGATTTGCGAGTTTTCTATCGCAACGGGGTTTCCATAACCTCCCCAGTTGATGACATTGTTTACCACAATAAGGCTCGAGGTAGAACTGCCGGAGAGGTAACCATAAATGATGTTGTTGGATACCGTAATGCTCGTGCTTGTGTATTGGGCATAAACGATATTATTGATGGCTGATTGTGAGAGAACAACATTGGATATGCTATACGAATTTGTTCCCATATATATTGGGTTGCCATAATAGTTGCGCCGTAATGTTACATTGTTTGCATAGACATAAGTAACGCCCGTGACGTACATGCCCATAATTGTGGAACCGGCTGAGCCACTCTGAAAAGTTATGTTTCCGGTCGCTGCGTGAGCCGGGTTGGCTTGGGTGGCTGGGTTCTCGGCCAGCCAATATCCAGGTCCGATAATGACGAGTTTCTTTGTAAGCGTCAACGCTCCGTAGTTGACCGGGCTGCCTGCAACGTACAGGGTGTCGCCGACCTGAACGAATGAACTATCATGTGCGGCTTGAAGCGTCCGGAAATCAGCCCAGTTGCCGGTGTTGCTATCCACTCGCCATATCTTTCCAAAGGCCGTGACGCAAATGGTGAGAAGAAGAAGGGAAAGCGTAAACTGTGAACGCGTCTTCATGGAAGCCTCCCAAGTAAGATTATGAGTGATGAGTCTTTTATTCCAAGTCGAGAGAATGGCAGCAAAGGGGGCTGAGAACGAAAAGATGGTAAGGAAGCTCTGCGTGAGAGTCAAGCGTTACTTCATCAACTCCATGACGCTCGTCACAAGCGTCGTAATACCTGTCCGAATCGTGGGTTCTGGCAGTGGGGCAAAGAGGGGAGAGTGTAAAGAAGGTAATGCCGAGCCGTCTTTTTTTGCCCTTACGAATTTTTCGGGATCAACAGCGCCCAGCCAAATCATGCAACTCGGAATCGTTCCGTCAAGACTGAATCTTCCGAAGTCTTCTGCGCCCATCACGGGCTCTTTTTTCACGACATGCCCTGTTCCGAATGACTGCTGGAGCGCCTTTGTGAGCCTCTGTGTCAACACGGGTGAATTATACGTGGAAGGTGTGTATTCGTCCTCGTGCAGGTTGATGATCGGAAGTCTATCGGGAGGTACTCCTCCGGCTTCAGCGATGTTTTTCGTGATTCGTTCGATGGACGAGAGAATACTTTTCCGCACTTCCTCACGATAGACCCTGACTGTCACCTGAAGCTTTACCTCATCGGGAATGATGTTGTGTTTCGTTCCTCCGTGGATTGAGCCGACTGTTACAACGGCAGGGTCAAAAGGCGAATTCTCTCTGCTCACAATTGTCTGAAGAGCCGTAATCACTTCTGCGGCCATGACGACAGGATCTTTTGTTGTGTGAGGATAAGCGCCATGTCCGCCAACTCCCCGGATCGTAATGTCCACGGAATTGGAGCTTGCGAGAGCATAGCCTTCACATAAGCCAACTTTGCCGGCCTCGAGTGACGCGTCGTCATGAAGGGCGATGGCGTAATCCGGTTTCGGGAAACGAGAATAGAGGCCATCATTGAGCATCGCCTCGGATCCACTGACGCGTTCCTCAGACGGCTGGCCAATGAACAAGAGAGTTCCACGCCACTGGCTTCTCAGTTCACTCAATACTCTCGCGGCGCCAAGAAAGCATGTCATATGGATATCATGACCGCAGGCATGCATGACGCTTGTTTCTTCGCCAGTTTCCGTTTTTGTTTTCACTTTGCTGGCGTATGGCAAACCGGTCTTCTCTTCAACGGGGAGAGCATCGAGGTCTGTTCGGACGAGCACGGTCGGCCCGGTTCCATTTCTGAGAACCCCAACAACACCGTAGCATGTCAGCTTTGGATTCTTGTATTTGCCGATTCTTTCAGACACCTCGAATCCGAGATTGCGCAATTCTTTTGCCACAAGGGCAGAAGTCTTTTCCTCATAATAGGAAAGCTCAGGGTTGGCGTGAAGATGCTCGTACAGCGGAATGAGCCATTTCAACTGATTACTCGTAAGCTCGTCAACTTTCTGCTGACTAAAGCCCCGGGAAAAGGCGACAAGGATAACCAGGGTCGCGAATTTTGTCATGGTGTGTCTATCTGGTTTCGTTTAACATGATCAACAGGGACTTCGTAAACTCAAGGGAGATCCCGAGTGACTTTGGCGTCACGTACGTTGAGGAGTCGTGCGGGGAGTGCATGCGTTTCATGACTTGAGGATACGTTGTGGCGTCGACTTTTTGGCCCGAGAAAAGCGCGACCAATTTGTCAGCATCGCCCTTCGGGACAACGCTGATGGAAATGTTCTCAAGTTTCGCATTGCCGA
>CAYNRS010000386.1:0-3040 GCA_964399565.1 uncultured Ignavibacteriaceae bacterium | reverse complement strand
AGAGTTTTGATTACTTCATCACGGTCTGCGATGACGCGTATCAGGAATGTCCGGTTTTCCCTGGTGCCAGGAAACAGCTTCATTGGAGCACTGAGGATCCCAGTTTCGCACCGGGAACAGATGAAGACAGAAAGAAGGCGTTTCGTGAGACGATTGGACTGTTGGAGGCGAGGATAAAGAAGTTGATTACTGAACTGAGAAAGACAAAAACAACGGAGAGGCTTGATTAATCCCTCCACACTTACTCAAGGGGCAGCCTTAAAGAAACTTCTGCCCCCGTGGAAGGCGAGCTTTGAATCTTCAATGAACCGTTATAGAGCTGTGCAATCTTGAGGGCAAGTGTCAGGCCCATTCCAGCACCTTGCTGTTCGTTTCGGTCTCGGCCAAACTGGGTATAAGCTCCTATGCGCTGGATTTCCTCCTGTGACATCCCATTTCCTTTGTCCAGAATCGTTATCACGCCATATTCACCCTCAGTGGTGCAAGTTACGATAACAGGACTACCCTTGGGTGAAAACTTGAAGGCGTTGGAAGGATCTTACCCCTCATTTCTCTGCCTTCGACGTGTCCAACACCTCCCGCACGGTCCGCAACAATTGATCGGGTAAGTAAGGCTTCGCCAAAAAGTCTCTGAGGCCGAAGAATGTGATTAATCCATTCTAACGAGATGCTTCCAGCAAGAACATGGCGGGCCGGCACTGCGGTCAGGATGTGATTCTCGATGATGGGACAACAGGAATTGCGAGGAGTCGGTTCTTTTTGTCAGAACCCGCTCCATCCTCCCTATAGTCGATCTATTTTCTGATTCTTCGAGATTATCCGCCAATACTGCCACGCAATCGTAGCCGCCGCGAGAAGCTTTACAGCATCCCACCATGAAAAAATCAGAAAACCAGCACTGAATGCCGCATTCCAGTCATGCGTATAAACAAAATTCAGCTGAATGGTGCCAAATGTGAAGATGATCAAAAGACCAACTATCATTGATGCCAAAACCCATCCAAAGTTCGATCGCAAAGGGACGAGATAGCCTACGACAAACGCCGCAATTGGGAAGGCCAGAAGATAGCCGCCGGTTGGGCCAAGAATCCTCGCGAGGCCGAATCCAGCTCCAGAAAACACCGGCAAACCTGCCAGCCCAGCAAGCAGATAAACCCCCATGCTGTAAAATCCATTTCGCTTGCCGAGCATCGCGCCCGCCAGAAGCACAAAGAACGTCTGCATGGTGTATGGAACAGGCTGATGCGGGATCTCGATTCGTGCGCCGATCGAAGTAAGAACAGCAAACGCCAGTATCCATAGCGCTTTCGTGACTGCGCGTTCACTCGTCAACCCGAGGAAACCGTGTTTTGCCAATAAAACGGTGTCTTGCATGAAGAATCTCCTTTTGGTGATTGAGAAGATAAACAAAGTGACGCGAAAAATCAATTTCCGGGGACGTTCTACATCGAATCCAACACGTCACGCACCTTCTTCAGAAGGTCGTTCCGAAGATACGGTTTCTGCATGAATTCTTTCATTCCCGCCTTAAAAAGTTCCGATTTCATGTCTGGTTCCACAAAACCACTTGCTAGAATAAACCTGACGTCAGCATTAATCCCTTTCATTGATGAGAAAACTACCGATCCGTCGAGTTTAGGCAAACCCAAATCGCACACGACAACTGAGATCTTATTCTTGTTTTCTGCATAGAGTTGAATCCCCTCCAGTCCATCGCGTGCAGTGATCACGGAATAACCCTGGGAAGTCAAGATCGAGGCGGATGTTCTCAGAAGATCTTCTTCGTCTTCAACAAGGAGAATCGTCTCGGTTCCTCCGCTAATCTCATCTGCGCGCTCTAACTGTGCCTCTTCTTGTTCAATGATACGTTGTCGAATTGGGAGATAGACGAAAAATGAAGTTCCTTTTCCGATTTGACTCTCCACGTCGACAAACCCTTTGTGCGATTGAACGATAGCGAACACCGTTGCGAGCCCTAAGCCGGTTCCTTTCCCCAGTTCCTTTGTGGTGAAGAACGGTTCAAACATACGGGATTTTGTCTGCTCATCCATTCCTGTGCCTGTGTCCCTGACGAGCACCTGAACATAATCGAACGCGTCTGTACTCGGGAATTTCTGGCTAACGATATTCCCTGAGACTACAGACGTTTCAATCGAAAGAGTGCCACCCTTTAGCATTGCATCACGAGCGTTGACACAGAGATTCAAAAGCACTTGATGCATCTGTGTTGCATCGGCGGTGACTGAGGGCAACGATTTGGCAAGCTGTGTTTCAATGGTTATGGTCTTTGGCAGCGTCTGACTTAGAAGTTTGACCACTTCCTGAACTGTTTCATTGATCCGAACGGATTCGAGCAAGACCTCTGTCTTCCGGGCGAAGGTCAACAATTGTTTGACGAGATTTGCTCCTCGTTGGGTTGCCTTGGTAATGGATTTGATGCTGTCGGCAAAATCCACCGGGGACGATTTTCCGCGCTCGACGAGTGTCGAGTGTGCCATGATGATACCGAGGATATTGTTGAAATCATGGGCGATGCCTCCTGCAAGCGTGCCTATACTTTCCAGCTTCTGAGTTTGACGCAGCTGCGCTTCGAGTATCTTCCGGTCGGATATATCGCGCACGGTTGAAATAATGTACTTCTTTCCCGCGATCACGGCTGCTGAAACAGAAGCCTCAACGTCGATGGTTTTACCGTCTTTCCGGTTGCCTTTAAACTCGTACTGTGACGGAGTCGGCTCTCCAGCCAACCGTTTCCTCCCAAACTCAAGCATTCGCTCGTTGTCCTCGGCAGCCTGGACAATCGAAATATGTTTGCCCATGAGCTCTTCTGGAGTTTCATAACCGTACAAGCGGGCATAAGCTCGATTTGCATATACAATGGATTCATTCTGCTCTACCACTATTCCGTCCCGCGAAGCATCGAAAATTGCATTAAGCCAAGCTTGACTTTCCTGGATTCTCGCCTCCGCCTTCTTACGCACGGTGATGTCGACACCTGTCGACAGGCGATGCGGGACACCACGTAGAGAGATACTTTCCG
>CAYNRS010000385.1:0-3043 GCA_964399565.1 uncultured Ignavibacteriaceae bacterium | reverse complement strand
TCCAGATAACACCGAGAGTGATTGCCGGAATCATCACAGGCCGGATAAGCGGCAAAGTAATGGATCTTAATTTATTGTACCATTTTGCACCATCCATGTCGGCAGCCTCGTAAAGCTCCTGTGGTATACTCTGGAGTGCTCCAAGGGCAATGACCATCATGAACGGAAACCCAAGCCATACATTTGTGATAATGCATGCGAGAAAAGCATTGATGGGATCTTTCAGCCACTCAATCGCGGGAAGGTTAAGGTATTTTGTGAGCATCACGTTGATGGCGCCATACTCATAATTGAACATTCCCCGGAATGTCAAAGCTACGATATACTGCGGAATTGCCCATGGGAGTATGAGGATGGTCCTGAACAGTGCACGCCCCTTCAGCTTCTGATTAAGAACCAGGGCGAGCGAGACACCGATAACAACATGGAAAAACACGTTGGCAAGCGTCCAAACCATGGTTTTGAAAAGAACTGAATAGAAATCTGGCTGCGAAGGCTCTGCAAACAATTTGACATATTGCTTCAACCCGATCAAATCCCAGTCATAGATCCTGTAGAGGTTCATGTTCGCAAATGAGAGAACGACATTGTAGACAAAGGGATAGAAGACCACGGCCACAAGCATGAGAAACGCGGGAACGATAAGAATTGCAATAAAAAAGTTGCGTTGACTCATTCATTCATCTCGCGGATTCTTCGCAATGCAAGTTGTTGCATGGACGTCGCAGCTTCTTCGGGCGTACTCACTCCACCCATGACAGCCTGGTAACCCGGCCTCATCGCATCCCATACAGCCCTCATCTCTGGGACGACGGGCATGGGTCTGCCGTAGCTGATCTGTACGAGAGAATTCTGGAGTATATCATTCGACTTAACAATGGGATCGCTGTTCAATGCCTTGAGCGTGGGCGCGGTTTTGAGTTCCTTCGTCGTTTCGAGCTGATTTGCCTGAGAAAGCAGAAAAACCAACACATCAAGGACACGCGGCATCTTTTCGCGACCGATGTTTGCGTTAAGCGAAAATCCTTTTGGAGATGTCATTGGTGCCGGCCACAGGTTTGTTGACACGATCTTCGGAATTGGCGTCACACCGATGTCCATGCCGAGGTCCTTATATCCCGCCCAGGACCAATCCCCATTGATGATCATCGCTGCTTTCCCGTCCTTGAAAAGAGCGTCTGCGATTTCATAGTCGGCCTCGTTGGGGATAATTTTGTGCTCGTCGCGCAGCGATCGTATATACTTTAGCGCCATTACCATGCCTTCGCTGTCAAGATCCGGAGTCACACCATCGGTATCAAAAACCCATCCACCGCAACCCGTAAAAAAGGGGATGAAGAAAAACGGTTCGGTGTAGTTCCATGTCAGACCGTAGACTCTTGGGCGTCCGCCGATATACCCGTATTGCGTTTGAATTCTTTTGCTGACTTCGATAAGTTCATTGTCGGTTTGAGGCGGTTTTTGGATATATTTCTTGTTGTACACGAGAGCAAGATGATTGCCAATTTTGTCTGCAATTTGATAAACATGCCCTTGGTACGACAAGACACCGGAAGAATCAAATTGAGAAAGGAATTCTACTGAAAAATAGGGTTCGAGTGGCTGGATGGTTTTCGTGGCGACATAAATGCCGACTGCATCCGATGGCCCATAGACAAGGTCGGGGCCTCGACGCGTAAGAGCCGCAGTTACAAAAGCATTTCGTACTTCTTCCGTTTCTTTGTAGAGTTCGACGATCTCAACGTCCGGATGCTGCGAGATGTATTTCTTGATTTGTCTTTGGAGAATGCGTCTCTCGTCCGGCCTCATCTGGTGCCAGATCACAACGCGTTTCTCATTATCCTCCGCAGAATTTCGGCATCCTGGCGCAACAGCGAGAGCACAAAAGAAATGAATCAGAAATAATCGGATCGATCGCATGGATTGTCGGGGATGAGACTACAATTGGCCAAAACGACCCATAACGAGTTGCACTTCACCGGCTTTTTTGTCGACTTTTGCCTTTCGGTTTGACGTCGGAAATTCTTCTCCTGGACTCCAGTTGCCTTCTGCACCGCTATTGGTGAACTTGAATTCAATCTCCGATCCTTCTGGCAGTTGAACATCGAGGGTCCAAATGTCGTCGTTTGCTCTTTCGTCCCCATGGGTCCCGTCATCGAACATCTTTACCCTGTTGGGTGTCCAATTCCCAAGCGCTTCGTGGTTTCCAGCTATATAAACTGATTTTCGTACGTAAATTTCTTTTGCGTCGCAATGAAACCGTACGGTGACAAGGTCATTTTTGCTTTGCGCCATCGTGCCCTGGCCTTGTTTGACCGCCGACGGTTGACCGGGGATAATAGGTTGAAAACGACGTTCAGGCATCTTCACACCGGCACGTCTCGCAAACTCATAGATATTGTTCAAATGAGTGATGTACGCAATGTCGAATGGTTTGTCGCCCGCAGGAGCGTTCTGATCTGTTCCGTACCACCAGAACCAGTCAGACCCTTCTGCCGCGTACATTGATTCCCATGCCTTATAGGCAAACCATGACTTTGTGCCAACTTTGGGGGGCTTTGAGCTAGGATTCGGCTGCTTGAGGTTTGCTTGTTCAAGATCGTTTCTGGCAGTCAGAAGGTACTCCCATGCCCTGTTCTCTTCGTCCTCGCCTATCCATGTATCATAATTAGCGTTGATCCAGGAGCCGGGCCATAACCATTCGAGTTTTGGCATACCATCAACGGGGTGTTTCTGAATCTCACGCTTCGGGTTGCCTTTTATGTATTCTGTGACGGTGACCGTAACAACTTGTCTGGTCTCGTACAGCTTTGAGAATTTTCGGTACAAAGCGTTAAGAAACTCTTTGCCGTCGTTATCATGGCGATACCATTCCCATGCATTTTCGCCGTCAAGGATGACTGTAAGGAGTCTGTCCTGCTCGTTCTCCGGAGGTGCGAAGCTGAGCACATGACGTACAAAATCATCGGCGGCATCTTCTCCGCGGTAGTTCTGATACACAAAGCCAATTTTATCGGACAACTCGGTATCGCGAAAAACTACA
>CAYNRS010000384.1:0-3047 GCA_964399565.1 uncultured Ignavibacteriaceae bacterium | reverse complement strand
CTGGAAATCTTGCTAAAAATGGCCGAAGAGGCTGGAATAGCACAACGAATTGTTTCTCTCGACATTGGCCAGCAAAGAGTCATTTTCGGCAAAGATGGTGTTCCAGCCGCATCTCCGGAATGATCGCCGAAACCTAATGGAAGACCGAATCATGTGCAACTATCCGAGTTCATTTCACGTCTAATGAATGTTCCCAAACCTGTTATCAATCCATTTCACAAAAAAAATGTGGAGGAATCCGTTCATGATTTCCAAACTCTTGGGCATTGCCATGCTCTCGCTGGCCTTGCCCGCTATCGTTCTCGGACAAAAGCAAATGGCAAAGGCTAAAGCTCCCAACATCGAAATTGCCTATCAGAAATTTGTTCTCGACAACGGGTTAACGCTGCTCGTGCATGAGGACCGCAAGGCTCCGATCGTGGCAGTGAACCTGTGGTATCATGTCGGCTCGAAAAATGAGAAACTCGGCAAAAGCGGTTTTGCACATCTGTTTGAGCACTTGATGTTCAACGGAAGCGAGAATTTCAATCAGGATTATTTCCAGGCGCTCGAGCGTGTCGGCGCAACGGACTTGAACGGGACAACGAATGAAGACAGAACAAACTATTTTCAGAATATTCCTACATCCGCCCTCGACATGGTGTTATGGCTGGAATCGGACCGCATGGGACATCTGCTCGGCGCAATCGACCAGGCAAAACTCGATGAACAACGCGGGGTTGTGCAGAACGAAAAACGTCAGGGTGAAAACGAGCCGTATGCACTTTCTGAAGAGTTGATCGTCAAAGCGACGTATCCCTATGGCCATCCGTACTCCTGGACGGTTATCGGGTCGATGGAAGACTTGAACCGGGCGTCGCTCGACGACGTGAAGGAATGGTTCAAAACATATTACGGACCGAACAACGCGACGATTGTCGTAGCCGGTGACATTGATGGCAACACGGCTTTCGAAAAAGTAAAGAAATATTTTGGCGACATCCCGCCGGGTCCACCGATTGCCAAATTCGACGCCTGGGTTTCAAAACGCACCGGAGTGCAGCGTCAGGTCGCGCAGGACAGAGTGCCGCAGGCACGACTCTACAAAGTATGGAATCTCACCCAGTGGGGCACCGCTGATGTCGACTATCTCAATCTTGTTTCGAGCCTTCTTACTTCGGGAAAAACGTCGCGGCTCTACAAACGCCTGGTGTACGAAGATCAGACTGCAACACAGGTTCAGACGTTCGTCGACAATCGTGAAATTGGCGGTCAGTTTTACATCATGGCAACAGCGAAGCCGGGAGGAGACTTGAAAGCAGTGGAGAAGGCCGTCGATGAAGAGCTTGCAAAGTTGTTGAGGTCGGGCCCGACGGCAAAAGAGCTTCAGCGCGTCAAAACCGAATATGAGGCGAGGTTTGTTCGCGGAATTGAGCGTATTGGCGGGTTTGGCGGAAAATCCGATGTGCTCGCACAGAACAACGTCTACGGCGGGAATCCGGAATTCTACAAAACCTCGCTTCAACGGGTTCGTGAAGCAACAGTGAAAGATGTTCAAAAGGCTGCACAGGATTGGTTGTCGGACGGCGTGTACATTTTGGAAATTCATCCGTACCCCAAGCTTGCCTCGGCCAAAGAGGACACCACGTTGCGCAAGACCATGCCCGGAACCAGCGCTCCGCCGGACGCACGATTCCCAAAAGTCGAGAAAGCCACCTTGTCGAGCGGGTTGAAGGTTGTTCTTGCAAACCGCAAGGCAATCCCCGTTGTCAATTTCAATATGCTTTTTGATGCAGGGTATGCGGCCGACCAATTTGCGGCTCCCGGCACTGCAAACATGGCAATGAACATGATGGACGAGGGGACAAAAACGCGGACAGCGCTTCAGATCAGCGAGGAGCTCCAAATGCTTGGAGCGAACCTGGGTTCAGGGTCCAACCTCGATATGTCGACAGTTTTTCTCTCTGCCCTGAAGTCCAACCTCGACGCATCCCTCGGGATTTATGCCGATGTCATTCTCAACCCCTCGTTCCCGAAAGAGGATTTCGAGAGGCTGCAAAAGCAGACACTGGCGGGTATTCAGCGAGAGAAGGTCACGCCTGTGCAAATGGCTCTCCGCGTGTTCCCGAAACTGCTGTACGGTTCAAACCATGCATACGGGAATCCGTTGACGGGAAGCGGAACGGAGCAGTCCGTTTCCAAAATGGCCAGGGAAGACCTGTTGAAGTTCCATCAAACGTGGATCAAACCCAACAACGCAACACTCATCGTTGTCGGCGATGCATCAATGGATGAAATCAAACCAAGGCTGGAGAAGCTGTTTGCAAACTGGAAGGGTGGAGATGTGCCGAAGAAAAACGTTGGGACCGTGGAAAAACAGCCGAAACCCGTCGTCTATATTGTTGACCGGCCGGGATCCCAGCAGTCGATTATCTTTGCCGGCCACGTTGCTCCTCCCAAGAACAATCCCGAGGAAATTGCTATCGAAGCCATGAACAACACTCTCGGAGGGCTCTTCACCTCCCGTATCAACATGAACCTGCGCGAGGACAAACACTGGTCGTATGGAGCCTTCAGCCTGTTGTTTTCCGCACGCGGCCAGCGGCCGTTCATCGGTTACGCGCCGGTGCAGACAGACAAGACAAAAGAATCCATGCAAGAGCTGTTGAAAGAGCTCACGGCAATCATCGGGCCGAACCCGCCCACGATGGACGAAATGCAAAAAGTGGTCAACAGCATGACGTTGGAATTGCCGGGCTCGTGGGAAACCAATGCTGCTGTGGGAGGTTCTATCGCGGACATGGTGCGTTACGGCTTGCAGGACGACTATTACGAAACATATCCGAAAAAAGTTAAAGCCCTTGCCCTTCAGGATCTCGCCGGTGCGGCAAAAACGGTTGTCTCTCCGGGAAATCTCACATGGGTTGTTGTGGGTGACCGGAGCAAGATTGAGGCGGGGATTCGAGAGTTGAACCTAGGTGAAATTCGATTTCTTGACGGTGACGGAAACCCGGTGAAATAAAAAAACGAGAACTGAAATGTTGGAAGCCCGCCGCAATGGTGGGCTT
>CAYNRS010000383.1:0-3049 GCA_964399565.1 uncultured Ignavibacteriaceae bacterium | reverse complement strand
TCAACCCGACATCGACGGGGCTCTTGTTGGAGGGGCCTGTCTCAAAGCGGACTCTTTTTCCGCGATCCTCAAGGCTTCATTGAGCTCGGTTCACACGTAGCTTCACGACAATCCCTTGCAAAGCTGTGCCCTCTAAGTTATTGTAACTTATGAGGGTAGCCGCTGTATTTCATTGATTTCCCTGCAGTTATTCGTTGCTTTCCCCTCGTTATTGTGTTATATTTACCTACTTTGCTGCGTCGTAACCCAGCTCTTTCCAAGCATTTATTGCCAAAGAATTGACCAAAAGATCCAATAATCTTGGGCTTTTCAGCACCCTCCTGGTTCTTCTTCTGACGGCTTTTCCAAGTACTTTGTGCTTCTCCCAGCCCCGCGTTTATGAAAACGGCCAGCCAATCCTGCGAGGCATGGATGGGGGCGTTCACATGGACACCCCGACAAGAAGGAAAATCGACCTTTCCGGCCAGTGGTCATACTCGCTGGACGGTGAAAGCTGGAGCCTCATGAAAGTACCGGGATCCGTTGATTATGAGGGCAGGATTGTATTTCAGAGGAAATTTTCTCTTTCCGATTCTCTGCTTGGTAATTTCGCATTCAAGTTTGTTGCTCTTGGCATAAACCATGATGTGGAAGTTTTCATCAATGACGTGTTCATCGGTAAACATACGGGAGGTTATACTGTCGTCGAGCTCGACATTCCGGACAATGCGCTTCAGCTTGGGTCCGAGAATGTCATGAGCATCGTTGTTTCCAATCAGCTTTCCGCTCGGACAACTCTCCCGGTGAGGAAACAGGTCTGGGGTTGGAAGAATTACGCTGGAATTCTCCGTGATGTGTATTTGCTCGCGACGCCAAAGTTGTGGATTGAGACGCTGACAGTCGCAGCAAGCCTCGGGGACGATTTCCAACAGGGGACATTCGACGTTACGGCAACGGTGAGCAATCACGATTTTCAGGGCTTGACCACGGATTCGGCCGCCGCAAAGTTACAGCCGAAGGCCTACTTGTTTAACCTCGAAGTCCAGGAAAAGCTCTCTGGGGAAGTAGTAGCACAGTCCGTTCCGTTAACATTGGCTCTTCAACCCAATCACGACCTTGAGGTTCGGACGTCTGTCGTTATCAGTGCGCCGAGGTTGTGGAGCCCGGAAGCTCCGGAAATGTACATTCTCCGAGGTGTCATCACCATGATCGATGGCAGACAAAGGACAGTGCTTGACAAGACTGCGTGGAACACGGGGTTCCGCAAACTTGAGATTACGGAGAACGGCGTTGTGGTCAACGGCGTGCGGCGTACGCTGAAGGGAGTCGTGTGGCATGAAGATTCGCCGTCGTTCGGAGGCTCATTGACGTACGAGCAGATGGAAAGAGATATTGCTCTCATTAAAACACTCGGAGCAAACGCCGTCCGTTTTGCGTTTCATCCTCCGCATCCGTACATGCTCAACCTTTGTGCCCGGTATGGCATATTCGCTTTTGTCGAAGTTCCGGTTTGGAATGTTCCAGCCGACGTTCTCACTGACGAAACGTTTCAACTCCTTGCAGAAAGTGCTTTGCGGGAAATGGCGCAAGTCTTTCACGCCAACCCCGCTCTCATTGCATGGGGAATTGGAAGCGATTTTGATTCAGCAGACCCGCGGTCAATTTTGTACGTGAATCGCATCACGAAATTCATGAAATCCTTCGACAATCGCCCCGTGTATTTTGGTTCCCGCATGATTGAGAATGATCTCTGCACAGAGTCCGTCGATTTCGCTGCGGTGTGTCTCCCGAATCAGGAGCTGAAAGAATTCAAACACACGCTTCAAACCTGGAAGTCAAAACATCCCCGTAAGCCGGTTATCGTGCTGAGTTACGGCAGGAAGGTGGAACACGAGAACAGGAACGGTTGGAGCGACCCGATGTCCCAGGAGCATCAGGCTCGTTTTTTTCTCCAGTACTACGGCGCTCTGAAAGATGCTCGAGTTGCGGGGAGCTTCATATCTTCGTTTGCAGATTGGAGAGGAGACCGTCCGATTCTGACAGTGAATTCGCGGGACACTTACCTTCACCCGGTTGGTTTGATGAGTTACGCTCGCGAAAAACGATTATCGTTTGAAATGGTCAACGTTCTCTACGATGAAGTGAAGGCTTCCGCAATTCCCGTGGGACAGCATCGCTCTTCCTTCCCCGTTGCGCACGTCGTCTCCGGTTTGTTTGTCATCATCCTCGGGGGATATCAATACGCCTACAACCGTCGTTTTGGGGAGTCGGTCCGGCGCGCCTTTCTTCGTTCATATAACTTTTACGCCGACCTTCGCGACATGAGGGCCGCATCAGTTTTGCATACGCTCACGCTCGGCTCGTTGATCTCTGTAACTTGTGGCGTTATGGTTTCGAGCATCCTGTACCATTACCGGACTGATGATTTGTTCGACTATTCGTTAACCTACTTCATCGTTTCCGATGCGGTGAAGGAGCGCATCATTTATGCTACATGGAATCCGTTGTGGGGAATTATCGGACTTTCCGTCGTCTTCTTTTTCTTGTTCTGGATTCTTGCGGCATTCGTAAAGACCTGTTCGCTCGTTGTCAAATCAAAAGTACGATGGTTCCATGCTTACTCCGTGCCCGTATGGGGAGCCCTCCCCATGATCTTCCTTAGTCCGGTTGCCATGAGCCTTTTCAAAGTGATGGAAAACCCGATCTACGTTATTCCTTCTCTCAGCATCATCGCCGTGTTCTTGATTTGGGCGGCCCTCCGTGTCCTCACGGGCATTTCCGTCATTTATGACATTAGCCCGGCAAAATCATACGCCGGAGGAATCGTCGTGTGCGGAATTGTCGCCGGCGCACTGTATCTCTATTACGACTCAGCTTTTGCCATCGGTTCGTATGTAAAATTTGCCTTTAACGTCGCGAGGAGCCTCGGATAATGTATCTTTCCAAACTGGACATCTTTGGCTTCAAATCGTTCGCCCAAAAAGTGAACCTCACGTTCGACGCAGGAATGACGTCGATCGTCGGACCCAACGGCTGCGGCAAGACCAATGTTGTTGACGCGATACGATGG
>CAYNRS010000382.1:0-3049 GCA_964399565.1 uncultured Ignavibacteriaceae bacterium | reverse complement strand
GAAGAAGGTCGACGAAATCATCAAACGCCTGTGATATCCCGGGAACCTCTCATTAAAGTCGGGATTTTCGGACACCGAAAAGAAATCGAGGGCGAGTTCCTCGGATCTTTTGCGTTGAATGATTCAGTCTCCGTCGACGGGCCATTCACTGTCCGCAATGCATCAGAAGGTCTCGCTTTTACCGATTCCAATGCCCTCAAACTGGTAAGCCCAAAAGAAATCGTGTGTAAACCTCTTGGGACTGAGCCCTTCGTTTTGAAGAAAGTCGTCATCGGTGTCCAGTTTCATTGGGAGCGCAAGGAAGATCAGAGTTTTCGCGGTGGTCTTAGAATTCTCCGTGAGGATGATGGAATGATGACGGCCATAAATGAGATTGCCCTCGAGGAGTACTTGAAGAGCGTGATTTCATCTGAGATGAGCGCAACGGCCCCGGTGGAATTGTTGAAGGCGCATGCTATTACTTCCCGGAGCTGGCTTGCCGCCATGCTCCTGCGTGAAAAAAGACATGTCGGGATCGCCTCGCAGCGTTCACAGGAGTCGCAGGATGAGATTGTCCGGTGGTACGACAGGGAGGACCACCAGCTCTTCGATGTGTGTGCTGACGACCACTGTCAACGGTATCAGGGAGTGACAAAAATTGTTTCATCATCAGTGCACGAGGCCATCGAAGCCACGCGTGGCGTTTTTGCGGTTCATGGCGACGAAGTGTGTGACGCGCGGTATGCCAAGGCCTGCGGAGGCATAACGGAGAGTTTTGGGAATGTGTGGGAGGAAAGGCATGTGTCTTACCTGACGCCAGTCTCGGATTCGGAAAGAACGCATGAGCCTTTGAAGACAGAAAGCGAAGCGGAAGAATGGATTCTCGGTTCTCCCGAGGCTTACTGCAACACAACTGATGGAATGACCCTACGACAAGTGTTGCCTTCGTTTGACCAGGAAACAACAGATTTTTTCCGTTGGAAAGTTGAATACTCCGGCAATGAGCTCTCAGAGCTCGTGAAAAAAAAGTCAGGCCTTGATTTCGGGACCATCACAAAAATTCAGCCGGTAGAGAGAGGTGCGTCGGGCAGGATTATCAGGCTCAGAATCGAAGGAACGAAGAAGAAGTTGACTATTGGCAAGGAGCTGGAAATACGACGATGGCTTTCAAAGTCGCATCTCTACAGTTCGGCATTTGTTGTGCAGACTGAAGTCGATACTGATGGCATTCCGACGCGATTTGTCCTTCGCGGTGCAGGATGGGGACACGGCGTCGGTTTTTGCCAAATTGGCGCCGCAGTGATGGCAACCAAAGGATTTAAAGCAGAGGAGATCGTAAAACATTATTTTCGTGGAGCTGATCTCGAGAAGCTCTATTGAATATCTCACCGCGGAGCCAGAGGGGATCAAGAGTTATTTCTTCGAGCTCTCCGCGCCTCTTGTGATTAATATCGTATGACAACACCTCAACAGACTTCAAGGCGCAATCCCTGGCTCTGGGTACCCAGTTTGTATCTCGCTGAAGGTATTCCCTACGCCGTCGTTATGACAGTATCTGTCATCCTGTACAAAAAAATGGGGATTCCGAATGACCAGATCGCCTTCTATACGAGCTGGCTCTATTTGCCTTGGGTGATCAAACCATTGTGGAGCCCCGTGGTGGATATTCTGCGCACAAAACGATTGTGGATCATTACGACACAGTTGTTCGTTGGTGCAGGTTTGGCTGGCGTGGCGCTCACGCTTCCGCTTTCGGGATTCTTCCAATGGACTATAGCGATTTTCTGGCTTATGGCATTTAGTTCTGCCACGCACGATATCGCAGCAGACGGGTTCTACATGCTTGGCCTCAATGAGAAACAGCAGGCGTTTTTCGTCGGTATCCGGAGTACGTTCTACCGTATTGCGATGATTTCTGCACAGGGGCTCCTGGTGATGTTGGCAGGGTTTTTTGAAACGACCGACATGTTTGGGCTCAGCGGCAGCATTCCGGCGGCGTGGTCGATTACATTTTTTGTTCTGGCGGGATTGTTTATCCTTTTTTTCGCGTATCACAGGTTCATTTTGCCGCGCCCCGTTGTAGACCAGCCCAAAGTTACAGGGACGGAGGCGTCGAGTTTTTTCAAAGAGTTTCTCCTGACGTTTGTCGCTTTTTTCAAGAAAGAGAATATCGGCATTGGGCTGGCATTTTTGCTGTTTTACAGATTCGGAGAGGCTCAGCTTGTCAAGCTCGCCTCTCCGTTTATGCTGGATTCACGGGATGCAGGCGGCCTCGGACTCACAACCACGGAGGTGGGATTTGTGTACGGAACAGTTGGTATTGCGGCCCTCACGCTGGGTGGCCTCCTCGGCGGTTTTGCAGCGGCCCGCAAGGGCTTTAAATTCTGGCTCTGGCCGATGGTTGTGGCGATCAATGTCCCAGACCTCGTTTACGTCTATCTTGCGTACGTTCAACCGGACAATTATTTTATCATAAATCTGTGTGTTGCGTTCGAGCAGTTTGGATACGGCTTCGGCTTCACGGCGTATTCACTCTTCATGCTCTACATTTCACAGGGAAAGCACTCGACTGCTCACTTTGCTTTGTGCACCGGCTTTATGGCACTTGGGATGATGATTCCGGGAATGTTTAGCGGCGACATCCAAAAGTGGCTTGGTTATCAAAACTTCTTTGTCTGGGTTTGCGTGGCTACCATTCCCGGCTTTGTGGTGGCAAAACTGGCGAAGGTCGACCCTGAATTCGGTAAGAAGGGCACGTGAAGGATGTTGCTCACAGGTTATTAACGATATCGAGGAACGAGGAACGATGAAATCTTTCCTTTTTGCCCTGACAAGTCTGTTTTTTCTCTCTCAGATTGGCCGTGCACAGTTCGTGGCCTTTGTCGGTGGCCATGTGAGCACTCAAACGGGCTCCAATATTCTCACGGAGTACTCCTCAGAAGGCATCATCGGATCGATTCAAGAGCGTTACGTCACGCGCACCCATATTGGCGGCGGAGTTGGATTTGGGTTTGGACCTTCCCGAAAGCTGGTGTTCTTGATCGGCGGCGACTGGACATTTGGAAGCGGC
>CAYNRS010000381.1:0-3055 GCA_964399565.1 uncultured Ignavibacteriaceae bacterium | reverse complement strand
CACGACACAAGCGTTTCAGTTCTGTGAGCCTCTGGGGTTGGAGGTTCAGTTCACTACTTGGGGATATAAATCGTACGAAGCGCTGGGACAAATGTTTTTCAAGAGAATCAAAATGATTAATAAGGGCGGGGTTGACACAAGCAGCTCTCTTACACCGGCAAAAAATATCTTTTGGCTCGACAGCGTTTTCGTAGGATTTTGGTCGGACATCGACATAGGCTCTTTCACTGACGATTTTATCGGATGTGATACTGTATTGCAACTCGGATTTGGCTATAACGCATTTTCTCAAGATGCAGAATTCAAGAAGTTCGGATATCCGCCACCTTCTGCTGGTTATGTGCTTCTTCAAGGGCCAGCCCTTCGAGCTCCGGGTGACTCTGCCATAATTGATTTCAAAAGGGTCGCGAACAGAATGAACCTTCCAATGATTTCGTTTACATATCTAGCCGCGGGCAGCCCTTATGGAACCGCATGCAATTTTCCTGAGCCATATTATTGCGGGAGTTTTTGGAAAATGCTTCGTGGGTTTGCACCTATTGGAACCCTTTTCTCCGGTGATGTTCTCTATTACTTCCCACCGGGTATACCGCCTTCAAAGTTTCCGTTGTCGGGTGACCCAGTTACCAGATCTGGCTTTACCGAGTACAGTTTTATGGAAAATGAAGCCGGCGATCGCCGATTTATGATTAGTACAGGACCGTTCTCGCTGGCGCCCGCCGATACGCAGGAAATCATTGTTGCCGTCGTGGCCGGGCTTGGTCCGGATCGATTATCAAGCGTCTCGTTGATGAAGTACAATACTCGATACGCCCGAAGACTCCAGCGCGGCCTGTTCAATCCACCGCGGGCACCTTCTCCTCCCAAAGTCCAAGTCGTCGAGCTCGACCGACAGATCATCCTTCAATGGGGATCAGATTTGCAAAATGTTCAGCAATCTGAACAAACGTTGATTGCCGGCGAATATCGGTTTGAAGGCTACAATCTCTATCAACTGCGCATGTCCTCAGATTCATGGAACTCTAACTACCGCTATGTTAGCGAGGCAAAGAAGATAGCCACCTTCGACATCAAGAACGGCGTCACAACGATCGTTGATTTACAATTCGACAATGAGAGTGGCCTTTTCCTCTCGAAACCCGTTCAGACCGGCTCCGATGCGGGCATTCAGAGGTTCATGAAGATTTCGAAAGACTATCTGCAGGAAAAGGACGAAAATGTTCCGCTCAACAACGGCGAGGAATATTATTTTGCGGTCACCGCTTACAACGTTTCCGTCTTCCCCGACGCGGCGCCAAGGACATTCGAATCTCTCCGGCAAACCATCACGGTAAAACCCAGAGTACCCTTCGGCCTCCGCCCGTCGGGCTCCTTCGGTGACACCGTGGCAACTCTCCATATAGCAGGATCCGGCGTGGGCTCGGTTGTTCCCATTCTCATCGACCCGCTTTCGGGCACCGGCGACAACTATGAAGTACGCTTCGATACGTCAGGAGGTGCAACGACATGGTCGCTGAGGAATGCGAGCAAGAATGTTCCTCTCTTTTCCGGGCAGAGAAACCAGCCGGCCGATGAAGACTACCCGATCGTTGAAGGAGGAATCTGGCTGAAAGTGTTCGGTGCGAACTCCGGAGGCGATGTTTTTACGTATACTTCGCCAGCGCCTCAAGGCGGAGAAAGCATTATCAAAGAAAGCGCAAGCCGCGTTGGCGTGTTCCCCAATCCCTACTACGCAGGCAGAAACCAGGAAACAACAAGGTGGCGGCGTTTTGTCACGTTCAACAACCTCCCGCCCAAAGTCAAGATCTACATCTTTAATCTTTCAGGACACATGGTCAGGATGCTGGAAAAAAACGACCCCTCGCAGTTTCTCGAGTGGGACCTCACCAACAAGGACAACTGGCAGATTGCAAGCGGGATCTATATTTGCTATGTTGAGATGCCCGATATCGGCGAGACAAAAATCCTGAAACTCTCTGTGATTCAACCTCAATTATTGCCCTCGCGCTGATGTCGTGCAACGGATTAACGAAGAGTACAGTCCAATCTCCGAGCCCTCGCAACGACAACCTTATAGGAACTCCATCGACAGACAACTGTGGAAAGGAAAATCTCCATGCGAAAAAACTTGACCTGGATTCTGGAAACCGGGTTTCTTTTGACGGCGTTTGTGCTTCTGGCAGCATTTATCGGCTCTCCGAATGAAGAGCAGCGCCGAACCTCATCGCCGCGCCAGACAACCCTTTCAATTGCTGCAACGAACGAGCCGTGGGATAGAAACCTGGTTTTGCCGAAGCAAAGCGACCGCATCGCCAAGTACACCATGGACGTGAAACTCGATACGGAAAAGAACATCATCAGCGGGTGGGAGGTACTCGAGTGGAAGAACACGACTGGCCGGGCGCAGAATGAATTCCCGTTTCACCTGTATCACAATGCCTGGAAAAACAACCGCAGCACTTTTGTAAAGGAATCTGGAGGCCGGACGAATCGTCCCAACATGCAGGAATCCGATTACGGCTGGACAAATGTCAAAAGTGTTCGCGTTATCGATGCCCGCGGGGGAGAAACAGATATCACCAACACTTTCCGCTACATCCAGCCCGACGACGGCAATTCTGACGACCAGACCGTCTTCCAGATAACGACACCAAGGCCCGTTCCCAACGGGCAAACGCTGAGGCTGAAAATCGAATTCGAAACAAAGCAGCCGATACCGATTTCACGTACCGGCGCCATCCGTAATTATCATTTTGTCGCCCAGTGGTTCCCCAAAATCGGCGTTTGGTGGAAGCCTCGCGACGGTGAGGCGGGCTGGAACTGCCATCAATTCCACGCACGCACAGAGTATTTTGCCGATTATGGCGTCTACGACGTCAAGATCACGTTACCGGCAAACTACATTGTGGGCGCAACCGGCGGAATGGCCAAAACAACCGAAAACAAAGACGGAACTCGGACGCATCATTTTCGGCAGGAGGATGTCCATGATTTTGCGTGGGTAACATCTCCGGAGCTTGTCGTGAATGTGCGCAAGTTTTCCCATAGAGAACAG
>CAYNRS010000380.1:0-3065 GCA_964399565.1 uncultured Ignavibacteriaceae bacterium | reverse complement strand
CGGGTTTTGTCATCCATAGGGCTGAGGTCGTCCGATGTCGCAAAAAACCTCCCGATTGTTGCGGACTCGTATTTGTACATCCCGACCCGGCGGCTTATGACGGTGAAGAATCTCAAACCTCAGTTTCGGGAGCTGGAAAAGCATCTCCGCCGGATGAAGCTTTTGGCTGTTTGTGTTCTTTGCCTTGAAACGATCGAGAGAGAGTCTTCAATTCATTCGCGGTTCTTTGCAACTCCAGTCGGCATTGACGAGGATCCGGTGACCGGATCGGCAAACGGCCCGCTCGGAGTGTACCTGCAACAGTACGCTGTTTCCGCAGGAAGGGAAGTGTTTTCGCGAACGCTTGCGGACGGTCGCATCGAGTTCGTTGGAGAACAGGGGGACGAAGTTGGGAGACCGGGTCGTGTGAAGATTCGAGTGAAAGCAAAGGGCTCCTCCGTTGAGAACGTCGCCATTGTCGGCGAAGCGGTCACAATTCTGGATTCCACTCTTCATCTTCCGTCATGACAACGAGGAATATTGTTTTTCTCGTCATCTTTGGAGCATCGCTCGGATTTTTTATCTACAGTGTTCGAAGCCTCATCCTTCATCTCCAAATCGGAAAGCCGGAGAATCGCTTTGAGGGGGTTGGAAAACGCCTGAAGAACGTCCTGATCGTGGCCTTTGGCCAATCTAAATTATTGAGAGAACCTCTCGCCGGCATGATGCACTTTTTTATCTATTGGGGATTCGTGATTCTTCTGACGGCGGTGATTGAGTCCATTGGCGAAGGGCTTGTTCCCGGATTCTCGTTGCTCTTTATCGGTGTCGACTCGTACGAGTTCATGGCCTTTTTTCAGGATCTTTTTGCAGGGATTGTCGTTGTTTCCATCATCGTTGCTCTTTACCGGAGGTATGTTACAAAACCGAAGCGTCTTCAGGTCGACCGCCACGGGCAACTTGATGCAACGGCGATTCTTGTTGCCATTTTGCTCATTTGCCTCAGCATGTTGGGACAAAATGCAACACGAATGCTCCTCGGCGACCCGGATCTCGCACAGGCGCGTTTTCTTTCGGGTGCGCTCATGCCGCTGTTATCGCCCCTTCACGGCACAAACATTGAACTTCTTGGCGATTTCTTTTGGTGGATACATATCCTGCTCGTGCTTGCGTTCCTGAACTATCTTCCCTATTCCAAACATCTTCACGTCCTGACGTCCGTGCCCAATGTGTATTTTACTTCCTTGAAGCCTCGCGGCGCGCTGAAACCAACCGACCTCGAAGCTGAAGGCGTCGAAAAATTTGGAGCGAGCGACGTTGACGATTTGACCTGGAAACAACTCCTGGATGGCTACACATGCACCGAGTGTGGCAGATGTACAGCAGCGTGTCCGGCGAACACGACAGGGAAGTTGCTGTCGCCGAGGAAGATCATTGTCGATATTCGGCGGAGACTTGAGGAAAAAGGTCTTTCGACAAGAGGAGAGGGTAATAGCCCAAAGAGGGTCGAAGTGCGGAAGTCGCCGCAGGAAAAAACGTTAGTGCATGATTACATTACCGGGGCCGAGCTTTTTGCCTGCACGACCTGCATGGCTTGCGTTCAGGAATGTCCGGTGAACATCGAACATGTCGACGCAATTGTCGAAATGCGGCGGAGCCTGGTGCTCATGGAATCCAATTTTCCAGCGGAAGTGCAAGTTGTTTTCAAGAATCTTGAAAACAACTTTTCGCCGTGGGCTTTTCCGGCGTCTGCGAGGGCTGAGTGGTCGGATGGGATGAATATCCCGACGCTTGCGAACACGCCCGACGCTGAAGTCCTTCTTTGGGTTGGCTGCGCCGGTTCCTACGATAACCGCTATAAGAGAGTAACACAAGCGTTTGCTACGCTTATGCAGCAGGCGGGTATCAAGTTCGCCATTCTTGGGACGGAGGAAAAATGCACGGGCGACCCGGCACGGAGAATCGGCAACGAATACCTTGCGCAAACGCTTATGAAAGAAAACGTTGCGACCTTGAATCGTTATCACGTGAGAACGATTGTCACGTCATGCCCGCATTGTTTTAACACGCTAAGAAATGAGTATCCCCAATTCGGGGGTATCTATACGGTTTCCCATCACACCGATTTCTTGGTAAAACTCCTGAACGAAGGTCGCATCAAGGTTTCAAAAGAAGACGCCAGGACGATTACCTTTCATGATTCATGTTATCTTGGTCGATATAACGATGTTTATGATCAACCAAGGGAGATTCTCGAGACTGTTCCCGGAGTGAATCTCGTAGAAATGACTCGGTCTCGCAGCAAGGGATTCTGCTGCGGCGCGGGCGGCGGAAGAATGTGGATGGAGGAGCACGAAGGCAAACGCGTGAACATTGAGCGAACTGAGGAAGCGCTGAGCGTCAAACCGGACGTAATCGGGACAGCCTGCCCGTTTTGCATGACAATGATGACAGACGGAATAAAAGCGAAGGATGCGGCTGAAAAAGTTCAAGTCAAAGATGTTGCTGAAATTCTCCTCGAGGCCACAACAAAGAACGCATAATCAAAAGTCGGAATAAGGAAAATGAAAACTCGTCTGAGCATCTGGGCCTGCTTCATGGCGTTGTCTGTATTTTTTCTGGGAGGCAAACGAAACGTTGTCGATCCGGCCGACCTTGTTCTCCGCAACGGCAAAGTGGTCACCATGGACGACAAGAGGCCGGTAGCGGAGGCGATTGCAGCCCGGGGAGATTCTATTGTTGCGGTCGGTCCGAATGAAGAGATTGAGAAGTATGTTGGAGCCCGAACGCAAGTCATCGAGCTTGCAGGAAAACTCGTGATACCAGGATTCATTGAAGGGCACGGGCATTTTACCGGCATTGGCGCTTCGAAAATGAACCTCAATCTCATGGACGTGAAAAACTGGGACGAGGTCGTTGCCATGGTGGCTGCAGCAGTGAAAAAGGCAAAACCGGGTGACTGGATACTCGGCCGCGGTTGGCATCAGGAGAAATGGAACAAGAAACCCGTGCCAAACGTTGAGGGATTTCCACTGCATGAATCGCTGAGTAAAGTATCGCCAGATAATCCCGTCATTCTCACGCAT
>CAYNRS010000379.1:0-3070 GCA_964399565.1 uncultured Ignavibacteriaceae bacterium | reverse complement strand
ATGGTAATTGTGCTGGTGATGGCAATTGCGAGCAATCGCGAGAAATCATCCTTGGCAAATTTGGCAATCTTGAACCCCCTGAGCATAATCAGCAGGAACAGCGCGAGAAAGAACGTCGTTCCGAGAAGGCCGTACTCTTCCCCGATGATGGAAAACACGAAATCGCCGTACGATTCCGGCAGGAAGAAATCCCGCTGTTTGCTTTCTCCCGGCCCCACGCCGAGGATTCCGCCGTTGCCAAAGCCGATGATTCCCTGCCAGAGCTGGTAGTTGTGGTTTCCGCCCGAGCTTCCGGCGAGAAATGAGCGGATTCGTTCCACTCGGTACGGCGCGCCAATCAGGAAAAGTCCGATCAGCGGGAGCGTGGCAACCAGTGTCCCCGACAGGTGAAGAATCCGGGCCCGGCTGATGAACAGCATAATGCAGCTCAGGAGAATAATCATTGCCCCGGCGCTGAAATTAGGCTGGAGCATCACCAGCATGGAAACGCTGCTGATCCAGATCATCATTGGGACAAAGCCGCGCTTGAAGTCCTTGATGAGGTCTCCTTTCGCTGCTATAAGCGCGCAGAGATGAAAGAGCAGTGCGAATTTCGCAAACTCCGACGGTTGCAGGCCGAACCCCCCGACCCTCAACCACCTGACCGCGCCCTTGACCTCTCCGCCGAGAACGAGAGTCAACCCCAGAAGTGCAATGGCCGCAATCAGCGCGAACTTTGTTAATCTCTTGTATGCGGTGTATTTAATCATCATGCCGGCGAAGAGTGCCCCAATGCCAATCAGAATTTTCAGCGCATGCGAGTTGAGCAATTTGTCGCTATCCCCAAATTTTTCGTATGCCCATGTTGCGGAAGCGCTGTACACAACGCCGAGGCTCAGAACCATGAGAATGAGCACAGCAGTCAGCAACGGCAGGTCGATATGGTTTCGCTGAGTTTTTGTCACAGTTTATGAACAAGTTCTTTGAATACTCTGCCTCGATGTTCGTAATTTTCGAACCAGTCGAAGGAAGCACAGGCGGGTGAGAGCAGAACAACGTCTCCCGGCTTTGCCAGATTCTTCGCAGTTGCGAGAGCTTCTTCCATCGAGGCAGCGCGTTTCGTCTGTACAATGCCCGAAAAAGCTTTTTCCACTTTGTCGGCCGATTCACCGATGGCGATGAGAGCCTTCACATGTTTCTTAACGAGATGCGAGAGCCTGGAATAATCGTTTCCTTTATCCCTGCCTCCGAGAAAAAGAACAATAGGTTCCCGGAAAGCCTGGAGTGCGTACCACACAGAATCGACGTTTGTTGCCTTGGAATCATTGATGTAGCGGACCCCGTTGACCTCGCGGACAAATTCCAGCCTGTGTTCCACGCCCTTGAAATTCCTTAACGTTGCGCGAATTGAGGCAACACCGACTCCCATCAGTTGTCCGGCGAGAGTCGCCGCCATTGAGTTGTACAGGTTGTGTACACCTTTGATGCTGATTTCTTCCGTCCGGATGACCTCGTTCCGGCTTGCCTCCAACACAGTCGTGAGCGTACCGTTTTCGACGAAGGCTCCTTGAGAGAGAATATCCCGCGTGCTGAACGGGACCTTCCTGCATTTCGCTGCGCGAACAGCTTTCGCCGCCCATTCATCGTCCGCATCATACAGCACCGCGTCGTCCCTCGTTTGATTCATGAACACTCTTGCCTTGGACGCTGCATACTTCTCCATGGAATTGTCGTAGCGGTCCATATGGTCGGGCGTGATGTTCAGGATCATCGAGACCTTTGGATGGAACGTCTCGCTATGGTCAAGTTGAAAACTGCTCACTTCCAGCACCGCAACATCAGTTTGTCCGAGCTCCTGAACAACGGCGGAGAAAGCCGTCCCGATATTTCCTGCGACCACGTGTTTTTGTTTTGCATCACCGAGTATTCTCCCGATCAATGTCGTTGTCGTTGTCTTCCCGTTGCTTCCTGTCACCGCAATCATGGGCGAGCGGCAGAACCAGCTTGCAAGTTCCAGCTCGCTGACGACTTTCCTTCCTCGTCTTTGCGCTTCGACGACCACGGGAGCATTGCTCGGAACTCCCGGACTGATAACCATAAGTGAACAGTCGTAGACACGGTCCGTGTGTCCTCCGAATTCGAACTCAAACCCAAGGGATTTGAGGCCAAGCGTTTGGGGTTTGAGTTTCTCTTCCGGTTGCTTCTCACTGACGAAAACGATTGCGCCGTGCGATGAAAGCAGCTGAGCCGCTCCAATGCCGCTGCGCGCCGCTCCGATGACGCTGACTTTTGTATTTCGAAGTTTCGTAACATCCATCCGAACCTTAACGTACTTTGAACGTGGCCAGGCTGACAATCATCAGCAGGATGGCAACGATGTAAAACCTCGTAACGATTTTCGGCTCCGGCCATCCGAGTAATTCGAAATGGTGGTGGATGGGGGCCATTTTAAACACGCGCCGGCCTTCGCCGTATTTCTTCTTTGTATACTTGAAATACGTCCGCTGGATGATGACGGAAACGGTTTCCATGAGAAAAATACCGCCCAGCGTCGGGAGCAAAAGCTCTTTTTTTATGAGCACGCACATTGCGCCGATCACTCCACCCAACGCCAGAGAACCCGTGTCGCCCATGAAGATCTGCGCCGGATAGGAGTTGTACCAGAGAAATCCCAGCGCCGCCCCGGCCAGCGCCGCACAGTAGATTGACAGCTCGCCGTTTCCTCTCAGGTAGGGGATGGTCAGGTAATGGCTCAACTCCACGTGGCCGGAGACGTATGCAATGATCGCAAGCGTTGTGATCACGATGCCGACTGTTCCGATGGCGAGGCCGTCGAGGCCGTCGGTAAGGTTGACAGCATTCGACGTCGCCGTAATAATAAACACAACGATCGGAATGTAGAGCCAGCCGAAGTCCACTTCGAGGCTTTTGAAAAACGGCACGGTCGTCTTCGCCTTCAAAGGTTCAAGCGATGCGTCAATCCACTCGGGAAAGAAATAGATCACGCTCCCCACGACAAGGCCCACGACCACCTGTCCGACAATTTTATACCTTCCGATCAATCCTTTTGGTTTCTTCAAAACGACTTTCA
>CAYNRS010000378.1:0-3080 GCA_964399565.1 uncultured Ignavibacteriaceae bacterium | reverse complement strand
GCATATTGAGGATAAGGTTCCTCCAGTTTGATCGAATCTTTCGATACAAGCTTTCCTTTCCTCAACGTGAAGGTGTAAACGCAGTTTTGTATTCCGCCGGACACAAAGAGTTTGTTCCCTTCGAACTTTATTCCAAGCCACGTGTCCCTCAGCCTCAAGGATTGAACGACTTTGCGCGCCTCAAGGTCGACGAGCGCGACCTCGGCTTTCGATTGTCCGCTATGTGTAACGGCCAGATACTTTTCGTCCTGGGACAAAACAGCGTTCAACGGGAGGTCGCCAACCTCCACGTGTTCTCCAGCCGGAGACAGTGACCACCCGTTGGGTAGAAGCACGCGATTATTTTTTTCACCGGGGGACTGTGCAAGAACGGTGAGCGGGATGATGAGAACAATAATTCTTTTTTTCATTTTTTTGTCTTTAGTGTGAAATAGTCATTGCGAATCGGTTTTCCGGGACGACGAAAGCGATAGGACCTTTTCGGATCCTTCACAATTTGCCCATTGACAACAACATATTCAACTCCAATGGATGTTTTCTCCGGATTCTCCACGGTGGCCCTATCGGAAATTTTCTCGGGATTGAAGATCACTATGTCCGCGTCGGCTCCTGATGACAGCCTTCCCTTCTTCCTGAAAGTCTCAGAAGCCTGTTCCAATCTTTGAGCCGGCAGCAATGTCATCTTCGCTACGGCCTCCATGAGGCGAAGAACCTTTTTCTCTCTGACATAGATTCGCAATGTCCTCGCAAACGTCCCTGAAGCTCTGGGATGATTGTTAAAGCCAGTTGTCAGGATTGCATCACTACCAACCATGACGAAACGAGATTTCATCGCTTGCTCGACATCCTGCTCGGGGATGGCGTAAGCAACAACGAGTTTTCCCAGTTTTTGATACGTACGAAAACTGCTGTCTGTCAATCTCTCGCTGGACCCTCCAAGCTGGAGATCGGCGTATGATATCCCGAACCGTTTTTGCCATCCCATGTCAAAGCGCGCCGAATTCAGATACGTCCCCCAAAAATTGTAGGGATAAGCGCAAGCCGTAATGTCGAACCCGTTCGAGCGCGCTTGTTCAATCATTGCAAGAGATTCGCGCATGGTAAATGTCCCGCCGGTACTCGTGATGTGTCCGATATGGACTGAAACACCCGTCGCCCTTGCGTAGCCGATCAATTCCTCAACCGCTTCAGCATTGGTCCCCGGCGCCAGTGTATCGGAGTAACGTGCGTGGAAGAAAGCCGGCACGCTGTATTTTTTCGCCAGTTGGAGGACCGGGAGTATCTCATCTCGAGAGATCCCGGGGACATATTCGATACTCAACGAGACTCCGAGGGCTCCTTCCCTGAGGGCATCCTCTGCAATTCCTGTGATCCTTCGAATCTCTGCGCTATCTGCAGATTTGTACGTTCCGATAGGAAACTGATTGCGAGCCTGTGTATAAAAGAATGAAGCTCCATAGTTCAGAGGGGGCCGCTGACGTTCATATTCCGCATACCAGGTTTTGGGCGCGGCGGTTCCTCCGTGCATGGCAAGGTTTGTCGTCACACCATCGGCAATCTTGTTCCATGCCCCCAAGGAATTCGGATTATACGAGAGAATGTCGATGAAACCCGGCGCAACAACCAATCCTTGAGCATCGATGGTCTCCTTACCGCGTATTCTTGCCGTGGAAATAACCTCAACGATTCCATTGCGAACGCCCACATTGGCAACTGAATCAAAACCCGTCTCGGGGTCCATCACCCTGCCGTTGAGAATGACAAGGTCGTACATTTCGGGCGACTGGAACGCGAACGAACAGTGAACACAAATGAGAAAAAGGTAAGGCCTGAGGTACCTCATGCGGGCTTAAAATGCTGACGCACTTTCTCGTTGATGTACACACGCAGACTCCTCTTGAAACTCTCTCGACTGAACTTCTCCGCACGTTCGCGAATCGCCGAGGGGTTGAAGCGTTTTTTCTCGAACTTTTGCACCGCCTCGAGGAGCGCCGGAGCTGTTTGCTCCCGAAAGAAAACGCCCGTTACTTTGTTGCCCTTTTCTACGACAGTTTCCAACACGCCACCTTTTGCGAACGCAATTACCGGTTTGCCCGACGCCATTGCTTCGAGCGGAGTTATGCCAAAATCCTCCTCGCCGGGAAAAATAAGAGCCCTACAATTTGCATAAAGATTCCTCAGGCTCTCGTCACTTTGCCAGCCCAGGAATTCGATATTGGGTTTGGCCTTTTTCTTGAGCCTTTCGAGTTCGGGTCCTTTACCTGCTATGAGGAGTCTCTGACCGTTCCAGTTGAAAGCATCCACGGCAAGGTCGACTCTTTTATAAGGCACGAGCGCGCTCACCATGAGATAATAATCGCCGCTTCGCTTTGAAAGCATGAAGAAATTGCTGTCAACTGGTGCGTGGACGACGTCTGCCGTTCTCCCGTAATGCCGATCGATTCTGGCGGCGACATTGTGCGCACTTGTTACAAAATAATGGACTCGACCTGCGGTGCGGACGTCCCATCTGCGGAGATAGGGCGCGACAAGCGACATCGCCATTCGTGTTGTCAGCCCCGCACGCCCTTTACCAAAATAGTCATCATACAATTCCCAGACATATCGCATCGGAGTAAAACAGTAACAAATGTGGAGAGCGTTATTTTTGGGGATTGCGCCCTTTGCGACACAATGGCTCAAAGAAAGAATCAAGTCGAACCCGGAAAAATCGAAACTTTCAATCGCCCGCGGCATGAGGGGTAAATAGTTTCGATATTTTTCTTTCCTGAACGGAAAATTCTGCATGAACGAAGTGCGGATGTCCATTTTTTCTATTGTTTCAGACATCGCGCCTTGGTTATGCAGGAGAGTAAACAACGTAGCCTGAGGAAAGAGCTCGCAAACGACCTCCAGCACTTTCTCACCGCCCCTCATGCCTGTCAACCAATCATGAACGATTGCGACTTTGAGGTCCCGGGAAGCTTGCGCGTTGCGTTTCAAGGAGGATGAAATAATCTTTTACAACGAGAAAATACTAAGAAGAGACAGGAGAAGCAAAATCAGGATAGAACTAGTGCCATTGCAAATTAGTTTTCTTG
>CAYNRS010000377.1:0-3080 GCA_964399565.1 uncultured Ignavibacteriaceae bacterium | reverse complement strand
CGCCCATGGTAATAACGATGTCCCCTTTTTTGACAATTCTTTTGAGATATCCTGGAACGCTTTTTTTGTCCGGAACGTAATGCACTTCTTTATGGCCGAATTGCTTTGCCGCATTTGCAATGAGCTCTCCGGTAACTCCTTGAATCGGCTCTTCGCGAGCCGGATAGACATCCGTGACGACAAGGACATCAGAAAGCAGGAAGGATTTTCCAAACTCTTCGTAGAAGTCGCGTGTCCTTGAGTACAAATGCGGTTGAAAGACGCACACAACACGCCTCCGCCAGCCTGATTTGGCCCCTTGCAGCGTTGCCCGGCATTCTGTCGGATGGTGGGCATAATCGTCGTACAGGGTAATACCGTCAATTTCTCCCTTCTTTTCCCACCTGCGGTAAACGCCGCTGAATTTTTCAATCCCTGATTTGATTTTCTCAAACGGAACGCCCAGCTCGAGTCCCACGGCAATTGCCGCGAGTGAATTCTGTACGTTGTGCTTGCCGGGAACCTGGAGAGTAATCCGGCCGAGATCCCGCCCGTCTTTCACCAAAGCGAACGTGGATGTGTTATCCTTGTGACGGATATCGGCGGCCTGGATGTCAGCCTGCGGGTTGAGCCCGTACGTCAGAATCTTCTTCCGGTTGAGCTGCGGCATAATGTCGAGCAACGCCGGCTCATCGAGGCAGAGGACCACGAAACCATAGAACGGAACCTTCGATGCAAACTGAATGAACGCTCCTTTGATGTCCTCGAGATCCCGGTAACAATCAAGGTGGTCTGTTTCCAGCGTCGTCAGTACGGCGATTGTCGGTGTGATGGACAGAAACGATCTGTCGAACTCGTCGGCTTCGACGACGATGAAATCACCGTGACCCAGCCTGGCATTCGTCCCTCCGAGCCCGCTAAGCTTGCCGCCCACGATGACAGTCGGGTCAAGTCCTCCCTCCATGAGCACGAGGCTGATCATCGAGGTCGTCGTTGTTTTTCCGTGCGTCCCCGCAATTCCGACGCCGTATTTCAGGCGCATGACTTCTGCGAGCATTTCGGCGCGCCGGATGACGGGAATTTTTCGCTTCTGCGCTTCAACAACTTCCGGGTTATCGACCGTCACCGCTGAAGAGTACACAAGCGCGTCCACATCCCCCTTGACGTTCCCCTGGCGGTGGCCTTCAAAGATTTCTGCTCCGAGTTTCTTCAACCTGTCTGTCACTTCGCTCAGTGATTTGTCGGAACCGCTGACGGAAAATCCCTGGTCGATGAGGATTTCCGCGATCCCGCTCATTCCAATGCCGCCGATGCCAACGAAATGAATTTTTTTAATTGATGAAAACATGCCTTAAGCCGTCATCAAGCCTTTGTTTCATACGCCTCCTTCGCTTTCCTTAGAGCGGAGGCGAAGCGGCGTCGATAAAGATTAGGCTGTTTTTTCCTAATCAATCTTCTTCCTTCTCAGCGCGAATCTTCTTCGTCTTCCTTTTGGCACTCGTTCGGCAATTTTTTCCATTTCCGTTACAAGCTCACGGTTACGTTCATACCTTCCCACGCGAATGCGAAACAGCCGGCGGCGGCTCTTCAGTTTGAACACAATGAGTTGGAACTTTCCCGCCGTTTGTACGAGGCGCTCGCGACCGATGTGCATCCATTCAATGTCCGCAAAACGTATGGTTCTCTCTCCGTACTTATGATGGAAGATCATCTCCTCGTTCGTAATAATGAGCTTGCGGTCCCGAATGAGGTTTAACACGAGGACGACGAGATAAATACAGAAATACAGAATGATGATATAGACGATCGGGTCTCTGAACACGAACGAGAACTGATCCTCGATGAACGATCCCTTGATGCCGGCGTAGAACATGAACGTTACGAGGGCGATCAATGTCTGTTGGTAATAGAAATCGAGTTTGTATTTGAAAACCTTGTTCATCCCTGTTTTGGGATCAATGCCAGAACTTTCCTGGCGATTTCTTCAGCAGCTTTTGGGCGTCCGAGTTTCGCTGCTTCCTTCCCCATTCGTTTTAGACCTTTTCCATCGGCGAGAACCGTCTTGATGGTCTCCTCGATGTTTTCCGCGACATCCTTATCTTGAACCAGTTTTGCCGCACCGGCTTCCACCATCATCATGGCATTGTGTGTTTGATGGTGTGCAGCTGCATGGGGAAGGGGCACCAAAATCGACGCCTTCCCGAGGGATGTGAGCTCGGCAATTGTCATCGCTCCCGCCCTGCAAACAACAAGATCTGCTGCAGCATACGCATAGTCCATGCGCTCGATAAAGGGCCCAACCCAAACTCCTTTCCGTTGTCCAATCTCGGCTTGAATCGCAGAGAACTGCTTTTCGCCTGTTTGCCAAATCAGCTGAAAATCCCGTTTGCGCGAACCAGAGAGCATTCTCTTGACGGCGGAGTTCAACGAAGCCGCCCCCAAACTGCCGCCGAACGCCAGAACTGTTTTTTTCGAACCTTGAAGGCCAAAAAACGTTGCAGCTTTTTTTCGTGATACTCCTCGCAAAGGATTCCGCACCGGTGTGCCGATACGTTCAATGTTGTCTTTTCTTTGCAGCCACCGAGATGTTGCGTCACACGCCGTAAACACTCTGTTTGCACGATGAGCGAGGAGGCGAGTTGTAACTCCCGGATAGCTGTTCGATTCATGAACAACCGTCGGGATTTTCCGGCGTGTCGCGGCGTAGAGAACCGGTCCACACACATATCCCCCCGTCCCAACCACAACGTCAGGCTGGAATTGACTGAGAAGCGATATCGACTGGGCATAGGATATCATGACCTTCACCGGGAAGAGGAGATTGTCGACGGTGAGCCTTCGATGAAACCCGCTGATCCAAATCGTTGCAAAGGCATAACCCTGTTGCGGGACCACCCGCGCTTCGATTTTGTCCCTGGTGCCGACAAAAAGTATTTCGACGTCCGGTTGGAGCTTTCGGATTTCACCGGCGATAGCGAGAGCAGGAAACAGATGTCCTCCGGTGCCGCCTCCCGCAAAAAGTATTTTTGGCTGTTCTTTGGACACATTCGTTGTTCAGGCAAAGCAAACGAACTCGAAACCTGTCATAGACTCAAATTCAG
>CAYNRS010000376.1:0-3088 GCA_964399565.1 uncultured Ignavibacteriaceae bacterium | reverse complement strand
TTGTTTCCTACGTTTACAAATCCGCGTTTAACTATTACAGCTTCAGTTATGCTGCAGCAATTTCGATGGTTATTTTTGTTATCCTGCTTACGTTCAGTCTTGTGTTCATGAAATCTTCCCGTGCAACGGAGCCTGCGTATTGAGGATTTCATGACCGCAACCAAAGCCAAAACCGGCGTTGTTCAAAAGACCTTGAGTTATGGAGTGTTGATCGTGTTTTCCTTCGTAGCCCTTTTTCCCCTCTGGCAAGTACTGAGTATTTCCCTGCGCCCGGGAAACAAGTTACTGTCGACTGATTTCGAAATGATCCCCTCCGGCGCTACTTTTCAGAACTTTGTCGTCCTCTTTACAGAGCGGGACTTTCTCGTGTGGATGCAGAACAGCGCATTAGTCTCTATCGCCGTGACGATAACGGGGGTAGCTTTTGCTTCCATGGCCGGCTATGGGTTCTCGAGGTTCCGATTTCCCGGAAAGAATTTTGGGCTTCTTTCCCTGCTTACGACGCAGATGTTTCCGGCCACAATGCTGTTGCTGCCGATGTATATCATGCTGATCAAACTCGGTTTGATCAATACTTACCTCGGCGCCATTATCATGTATTCCGCGACTGCCCTTCCTTTCTGCATCTGGACAATGAAGGGATACTACGATACCATTCCAACGAGCCTTGAGGAGGCTGCACGAATAGACGGCTGCTCCCAGTTCGCGGCGTTCTACAAAATCATACTTCCCCTGGCGGCCCCGGCGCTCGTGATTACGGCTTTGTTTTCTTTCATGACCGCCTGGTCGGAGTACATTGTCGCCGCTCAGATTCTTCAGGATAGCGCACTTTGGACGCTACCTTTAGGGTTGAAATCCTTTGAAGCGAGTATGAGCACTGAATGGGGCCTCTACGGGGCGGCATCGCTCGTTGTGATGATTCCCGTAGTCATTCTGTTCCTTGCACTCAGCCGGTGGCTTGTCTCGGGACTCACACTTGGCAGTGTCAAGGGATGACGGGCGAACGATGAGCATTCTCAGGTTTCGTTCTGTTGTTATCGGGTTTACGCTCCTCACATTCACGACAGATTGCTCTATGAAAGACACGAAAAAAATTTCGCTCGACGGTGAGTGGTTGTTCAAGGTCGATTCGTCCGACGTTGGGACGGGGGAGAAGTGGTTCCGTGAAGGCACAGAAAAATCTGGTTGGGACAGAGTCGATGTCCCGGACCATTGGGATCGATACAACCTCTCAGGCTACGACGGTGTGGGTTGGTTTGCAAAGAGTTTCAATGTCGAAGATACGGTCGACAGGCCTGTGATTTTCTTCGGTGGGGTCGATGATGATGCCGAGGTTTGGGTCAACGGAGTCTCCGTAGGTTCACACGAAGGATACAGCGAGGCGTTTTACTTCGATGTTTCGAGGGCTTTACGGTCCGGCAGGAATGAAGTAGTCGTCAAAGTACGTGATTTGCCAGGTCCCGGCGGCATTTATAAACCCGTCACGGTGCTCCCGGAATCGAAGGTAGAAGAACTTCTCAGAAGCAAATATGCGAATCTCGAGGCAAGGCCAAGCGAACTCTGGGTTCGCGACGCCATAATCTACGAGGTATATCTAAGGTCCTTCTCAAAAGAGGGAACTTTCAGGGAGCTCGAAAAACGCTTACCCGAGTTGAGGAAGCTCGGTGTGACTGTCCTTTGGCTGATGCCGATCCATCCAGTTGGTGAGCTTAACCGCAAGGGCAGATTGGGGAGCCCGTATTCGATCGAGAATTATTACGGCATCAATCCGGAGTTCGGGACACTTGAAGACTTCAGGGCTCTCGTCAAGGCTGTGCATGCCCTCGACTTAAGAATCATCATTGACCTGGTCGCCAACCACACGTCATGGGACAGCAAGTTGATTCAAGAGCATCCCGAATGGTTCACAAAGAATGAAGATGGGCATATTGTCGCGCCAAACGCAGACTGGTCGGATGTCGCGGATCTTGACTACAAGAATCATGAATTGCGCAAATACATGATCGAGATGATGAAATACTGGGTGCGGGATGTGGGCATCGACGGCTTTCGGTGTGACGTCGCAGAAATGGTGCCGACGGATTTCTGGGATATTGCCCGGGGGCAGCTCGACAAGATCAAACCCGTCATGATGTTATCCGAAGGAACGCTGCCGGAACATCATGAAAAGGCCTTTGATATCACTTACTCTTGGAGTTTCTACGACGCCCTTGGCAAAGTCGTGAACGCCTCGACTCATGCCTCCGTTTTCGATGAACTGCTTCGGATGGAATCGTATCAATTTCCGCGCGGATCGCTGAGGATGCGGTTCAACACGAACCACGATAAGAATGCATGGGGGGCTCCCGCCGTGAAGAAGTTTGGCCTGGAAGGAGCCAGGGCAACAGCGGTGCTGATGTTCACGTTTCCCGGAGTTCCGCTGATCTACAATGGAGAAGAGGCGGGAAACGCCAAAAGTCTTGACCTCTTCGAGAAAATCGACATTGACTGGAAGAAGAACACGGATTCGCGGACTTTATATCAAAACCTCGCGGAACTTCGCAAGCAACGCCAAGCACTTCGGAAAGGGTCGATGAAATCGCTCCCGAATTCAGACAATGGAAAAGTGTATTCTTTTGAGAGGGTCTTCGACGGAGATTCTGTAGTTGTTGTGGTGAATCTTTCGGCCGTTCCCCGCACGGTCGTCGTTCGACTTGATTCCGGGTCATGGGGAAACATGCGCGAGTATTTTTCTTCGGAAAAACCCCAATTGAAAGATGGCGGCCTCTCTCTGCGGCTCAAACCATTCGCTTTCAAGGTGTTCGTCCGACATTAAGAGAATCAGACAGAGGATCCCATGGCAAGCGTTCGTTTGGAAAATCTCAAAAAGACCTACGAAGGAGGCAAGGGTGTTGTTAATGGTGTCGATGTCGCAATCGCGGACAAAGAATTTGTCGTGCTGGTCGGGCCCTCGGGGTGCGGCAAATCGACAACGCTAAGAATGATCGCCGGGCTGGAGGAGGTTACGGAAGGGAAGGTCTTTATCGACAACAAGATCGTCAACGACCTTCCGCCGAAAGACCGGGATATCGCAATGGTCTTTCAAAAC
>CAYNRS010000375.1:0-3094 GCA_964399565.1 uncultured Ignavibacteriaceae bacterium | reverse complement strand
TCGACATGCTTGGCAGGACAGTGCGCGTCCTTGCTACCGGAAGACATGAGCCAGGCAGCTATCGCATTGACTGGGATGGCACAAATGACGGCGGACGGATGACTGCTTCCTGCGTGTACTTCTACATGCTCTCAGCCGGCAGTTACCTTTCTTCCAGGAAAATGATTCTCTTAAAGTAGCGCGCTGTGCGAAACTTCGTTGTAACTTTAGGATCGGCCATTATTTTTTTCGCGGTGAACGCCTGCACGCCGGAACCAGCCGAAACACCCACCAAAGGCAATCTCCACCTTCTCATCGCGGAATCTGTCGCTCCTGCCGCAATTGCCCAGGTCGAGCAGTTTATGGCCTATTACAGACAAAACGGCGCGAATGTGACATTCTCACTCGTCAACTCGGATGAGGCCGTGAAGCGTTTCACTGTCGACACAACTCGGACCATTATTGTGGCACGTGCACTCCATGCTGATGAACGAGAAGCAATCCAAAGGTCGTACGGAACGTTTCTCGAAATGATCGTTGCCTACGACGCTGTCGCCGTTATTGTTCATCCAACAAACGCAGCTGATGAAATAACATTCGATGAAATCCGAAAAATTCTCGCAGGCAAAACGAGGCGGTGGGAACAACTCCAGGCGAGAAAGAAACCAGCGGGGACCATTCGCGTTTTTCTTCAGGATTCGTCGGATATTTCCTCGTACTTGACAACCCGATTGTTGAAGGGACCTCCAACCTCGCTTCAAACATATCCCAGACACAACTCGATCCAACTTATCGATAAAGTGGTGAATGATCCGCTGGCAATTGGTTTCGTTGGCCTCAGTTGGATTGACTCTGCTCAAGCTTCAATAAAAACTCTCAGGGTTTCGCCGTCTTCGACGGACCCGGACACGTCATTTCCTGCGCCGCATGCTGCAATCGGAAAATTCTTCTCGCCCCATCCGGCTTATATCCACCAGAACTCTTACCCTCTCAAACGGGCTGTGTACATGTATTCAAAATCCCTTGGCCGCGACCTCGCGGCGGGGTTCAGCAGTTTCGTTGCAACGTTTGAAGGTCAGCGAATTTTCCTGAGTCACGGATTGGTACCCGGGACACAGGAAGTTATCTTAAGAAAAACGCGGTGATGGGATAGAGGAGTCGGAGTGCGTACTCCCGGAGTATGGCTCTTATGTAGCCTTAATAGTCGAAGCCGAGAGAAAAGTAGTAGACAGGGGCGGAGAATCCCTGGAGATTGAACCGCCAGGCAACATCGATGCGAAGGGGTAACCCGAGAAACGCCAACCGCGCGCCAAGCCCCGTGCCCATAAGAAGGTCCTTCGTGATCGCTTCACCGGCACGATCCCTCGTCACGCCCTGCCAGGCTTTCGTATCCGTCCAGGCCGAGCCTATATCGAAGAAGGCCGTCCCAAGAATATTCTGGAACCCGACGGGAAGAGCGCCGAGGATGAAATAGCGAACAAGGGGGAACCGGAGTTCAAAATTCGCCAAAGCGTAATGCGTCCCGTTTTTCGCATTGTAGTTGTAACCTCTCATGGGAAGCACCGGTGTGAGGAAGATATAATCTTCGACGTTGACAACCGGTATGTTTCCTCCGAACCCATCAAAAGCCCTGTTGATCCAGCCTTCCGTCCCGCCGAGCAGGAAATGCTGCGCGTTCTGGCCTCCACTTATACCCCCTGTTATTCTGAACGCGAAGACATAATCCTTCCAGAATTTGCTGTAGTCCCTGTAGTCCAGAGTAAGTGTCCGAATATCGGGAGATGAGTCACCCAGCTTCGGACTTGCGTACAGGGTCGCGTTGAAGCGCGAACCGTTGCTCGGGCCGAACCATGCGCCCGTCCACAGCGAGTTGTCGCTCACGTAGGAAATCTCGGGCAACAGGAACGAACGTCGTTGGGGCGCAAAGAGCGGAAAATCAAGATTATCGCGCGAGAGGTTGATCCACAGCCCCGAGAAATCAATGCGGTTGAACTTGTCCATGGGATACGACGCCGTGAATCCCATGCCCCACGCTCTGAAACGGAATAATGTGTCGCCGATGAAGAGGAACTGCGCATTGTGGAACCCGTGGAGCCCATAGTCGATGTGGTCCGGGAGATACCAATACGAAAGACCATAATTGCTGTTCTTCAGGTCGAGATAAAGGTCCGTTTGAAATTGAATCCGATGGTCTCCCAGCATGTCGCTGAAAGCCATGAGCGTTGTGCCTTGCAGCCCGTAGAATGTGTTATACCCCGCGTTTCCATACACGAGGTCGGGGGTGAAGTTCAGCTTATATTTCCGCGGAACGTAATTCCCTTCGCGATCTTTCGTACTCCCGTAGTCGATTTTCGGGAATGAAGCGATCGTCTTGTTTGTGTCTCTCATCGCGTCCTCAGAGAAGATGTAACCCTGAAGGTCAATCTTGTGCGCCTCGCGGTATCCCACCTCTGCAATTCCTGTGTCTGAGACGACGATGACGTTTTGACGGACGGTTACCGTATCGGTTGGTTTGACCACCTGGACCACGACGCGGGGTTTTTCTTCCTTGCCGGTTGCAAATTTCTGTTTAAAGTATTCCGTCGTTTCCAGTTCGCTGACAGTGAGTTTCCGTTCAAGCGGCCGTGTCATCAGGAAAACGTCAAACCCAGCCTCGCTCAAAGAGGCAAACACAAGCTTGGATCCGTCGTGGGAAAGGGAAAGTTGATACACCCCGTTCAGCGAATTCGTGATCGGATGGTCGGCTCCCGTTTCGATGTCGCGCAGATAGACATTGTTGATCCCGTTCCGGTCAGAGATATACATAAGTTTTTTTCCGTCCGGAGAGACAATGGGAGAGGTCTCGTTACTATTCGGGAAATCCGTTACACGCTTGATGGAGCGCGACTCCACATCGATCATGTACAAATCACGTTGGCTGAAATCAAACCTCATCATGTCAAAACCCCCCGGAATGACGGATTGATCTGTGTGATTCTTCCTGTCCGAAGAGAAATAGACTCTCTTTCCGTCGTGGGAAAACACAGGGTCAAAGTCCGAGAAAATATCGTCGGTGAGATTGGCCAAGGTCCCCGAGGCGAGTTCGTAAACGTAAATGTCGGACTGTGGAGCCTTT
>CAYNRS010000374.1:0-3094 GCA_964399565.1 uncultured Ignavibacteriaceae bacterium | reverse complement strand
ATTCCCACACCGCAAGGGAAGTCTTCTCTTCGTTTTTTCTTTGGTTGAGGGAGGCCCGTGCGTTGGCGGATGTGGGGGAGAGTCGAAATCAGAGGGGTTTGCGGGTGGTGCCGCAAACCGCGGGACGTTAATCAAGGTGCAGTTCTTGATTGTCGATCGAGATTGTAGAAACTTTCCATGCACCGAGATTTAGGGGAAGCGGGGAAGCGTCTTATCGTGCCTTCTGATTTCGACAATTTCTTTCTGTCCCTTTCTTTTGTAAAGAAAGGGACAACCCCACGTTAGTGGGATCGCGCGATTTTAAAAGTGAAGATTGCTGTGCAGCAAAACAAAAACGCAAAGTTAACGCTTTTCGCTTTAACGGGCGACCCTACTTTCTTTGGAAAGAAAGAGAGGGGAAAGAAACATCTGTCGAAATTGGAAGGCTCATCGACGATGGATCTCCGCAACAAGGTGCGCGGAGGAGATGATCTCGTCGGTTTGCATGAGAGGAAAGAAATCGATTAAGAAGAAAGCCATCCGCACGGGCTATCCGCCCACTTTCTTTTTGTCCCGAAGGGATCCCTTTGGGACTCGCCCAAAAAGAAAGTGGACAGAAAGAAAAAGGGCCTTTGTCGAAATTGCCCGCCTGCCGTTGCGGTGGCTCGTGTGTTGGCGGGCAGGGAAGGCTCGTGCTCTGCTATTTATTGGCAACCGTCTCACGTCATTAATAAGACCCCTCTTGAATTCTCCCCTTGGCAGCGATCGGCCGTTCATAGGGGAGAAAAAAGTTGAGTGAGACGGTTACAAACCGGCCAATTTCGACCCCGGCCCCACAGCCTTGCCATCACACAAGCCATCGTATTAAGCAAAGGGCTCGTGTGTCGGCGGAAGGTGGGATGACCCGCCCGACCGAACTACAGGTTTCGGTTTGTCGGTCGTTCGGGCGGGGTCGAAATGGTCGAAGCCGAACGCAGACAGAATGCCCGCCAAAAAAAACAAGGACCCCCTCTCCTCAACAGGTTTTATCTGAGCTTTAGGAGAGGGTACATTTTTCTAGCTTTATCATGCGGGGTGAGGTCTAACAAACCGGCCGCATCACTGCCCTTAGCCGAAAAGAACCAAGGTGCCTTGACACAACATTAACAGCCTCACACGGCCGGAAGACGTCTGGAGTTTTACTCTCACCCGACGCTGACGTTGTGTTGTAAGGAGAAGGAGTCAGGGAGCTTTGTTGAGGACGATGTCGATCTTAATTCTCCTGATTTTCACGACACAGATTCGTACATTCGGCCCAACCAAAAGCAGCACTTCAAACCCTTTTTCCATCCACTCACATCAGGAGGCTGTATGATGCCAAACATCCAAATCAACATGCTGGCCGTGGCGATCGCCGTTGTTGCTCATTTTATTCTCGGGTTTCTCTGGTACACCCCGCTCTTCGGAAAAGCCTGGGCGAAGGAAATGGGTTTCGACCCCAACGCAAAACCGCCCTCCGGTGCAATGGCCAAAGGGATTGTCATAATGATCGTGGGGAATTTCTTCCTTGCCTACGTCCTTGCGCATAATATGGCCGTCTGGAATCCCGTCACCTGGGGACAAACCTCAACGATGACTCCGGCATCGCTCGCCGGTTCTTCCGCCTTCTTCACGTGGATCGGGTTTTTCGTTCCCGTGGACCTCGGCGTCGTCGCGTGGGAGCAGAAATCGTGGAAACTGTTCGGCATCAACACGAGTTATCATCTTTTGTCGTTGCTGCTCGTGGCGATGATTTTGGCGTATATGTAAGCCACGGGGCGTTCTGCCACAGTTTCGAATGATGATGCTGTCGTGCCAGAATGAAGCTGAGATCTTTTTCCGACCTTCGTCAACTTCAGCCCGATTCTGAGCCTCCGCCCAAACCTTCCAGTATGGCTCATGACGGCAAGGGCAAGGTCGTGCGACTTTTGCTCGACACGAAAGGGCGAAAAGGAAAAACCGTGACTCTTGTTGTGGGATTGCAGCATAATCCACAGACGATGCAGGAGATCGCCAGGATTCTTAAGGAGCGGTGTGGAACGGGAGGGACGGTAAAAGAGGGGACGATTGAGCTTCAAGGAGACCAGCGAACCCGCGCTGCCGAAGAACTGCAGAAGATGAATTATGTTGTGAAATGAGAGCTGAGACCACCTTGTCAAGGATACCAAGAATCACAAGGTTCTTGACAAGATTAACCAAGCGCCGTGATGATAGCTGTGGTAACCTTGTCAAGGTCAATGTTTGTACGATGAAACCTTGACAAGGTCAGTGTTGCCTTTGACGCTCCGATTCTCTAATTTGACAATCGTATGAACGCTCCGGAACGACATTTCGCGAAGTTCAAATAAAACATCATCGGCAACGGCCAGAAGTTCCTGTCGCCTTATGGTGAACAGCGAATTCTTTACGCGGATTGGACGGCAAGCGGGAGGCTCTACGCGCCCATCGAACGAACGATGACAGACCACTTTGGGCCGTTTGTGGGAAACACCCATTCCGAAGCCAACGTCACGGGGACTTCGATGACTGAGGCATACCACAAGGCACACGACGTCATCAAAAAGCACGTCAACGCAAGGCCGAACGATGCGCTCCTGTTCGTTGGTTTCGGCATGACAGCAGCAATCAACAAACTTCAGAGAATCCTGGGTCTTAAAATCCCGGAACAAGTCAGACCCTACGTCTCGTTGCCTGAGGAGCTCAAGCCTGTTGTCTTCGTAACGCACATGGAACATCATTCCAACCACACAACGTGGTACGAAACGATGGCTGACGTGCATGTGCTGAAGCCGACGGCGGAGGGACAGGTCGACCTTGATGATCTCAGAGAATTGTTGCAGGAATACAAGAATCGAAAATTCAAGATCGGCTCGTTCACGGCGTGTTCGAACGTTACCGGCGTGGAGACACCTTATCGCGAATTGGCGCGCATCATGCATGAAAACGGCGGAGTCTGTTTTGTGGATTTTGCAGCTTCGGCACCGTATGTCAAAATCGACATGAACCCGGGCGACCCAAAGGAAAAACTCGATGCGGTCATCCTCTCGCCGCACAAGTTTCTTGGGGGTCCGGGCACTTCAGGAGTCCTCATTTTTGA
>CAYNRS010000373.1:0-3123 GCA_964399565.1 uncultured Ignavibacteriaceae bacterium | reverse complement strand
CGTCGTGATGATTACCGCGAATAATCCACTCGTCTGGATATTTTTCCCCTCGAATGGTTACAACGACATTGTAGATTTTCTTGATATCCCAATTAAAAGTCAATTTCAAACGCGCTTTTCCAGGGCCCGGCCCAATTTTGTACGTCAAAGGAAGGGCTCCGCGCCAGCCCTCGGGAGCGACCGGCCCCTTGAGAGATGCGAGAAGTGGTTCTGCATCGGCGTATGAGATTGGAAGGACTGGAATCTTTGTCAGCGTCTTTGCGTCTTTCACGGCAAGGCGTTTTGCCTTCGCCGTCGCGCCGATCCCGGGAGTGAGCGGATCCCCGGGATGCATCGGCATATCCATGACACTACCCCGCTGCACGCCATTCCTGGGACGCCATGGACCTTCGGGGAAGACATCCCCATGATAGAATCCGTCGTCCTTCGGGTCGGAATAAATGATGCAACCGATTGCGCCTTTTTCAGAGGCCAGTTTTGGTTTAATGCCTCGCCATGACGCGCCGTATCGAGCAATCACAACACATCCTTTGACAGAAACTCCAAGCCGTTCGAGTTGATCGTAATCGTCAGGAATTCCGTAATTCACGTACACCAGGGGCGCCGTGACATCACCGTCGATAGAGTAAGCATTGTAGGTGGGGAGTTGTTCTTCGATTTGACCCGACGTCGGGTCGACATCCAGCGCGGGTTCACGAAGTCTTGCCGTAAATTTTGTCGGCTCAATCAGCTCCACGATCCTCTCCTTGGGTGTCGGAAAAAGTACTTCGAACTCTTCAATCTTGACATCCAGGCCCCAGCTTTTGAACAGCCCCAACATCCATTCGGCATTGTCTTTGTCGTATGGAGAGCCGAGATGATGCGGCCTGGCTGAGAGCCTCTGCATGTATTCCCGCTGTTTCCCGGCATTTGGGATCGACCTGAATTTCGACTCCCAATCTTCCTTTGAAGGAGTCTGCGAAAACGCCGAATTGAACAGAAAAATCGGTATCACGAATTTGAAAACTTTCATTGTTCCCTCCCAGTGTGGTGAAGTTTTGTTTCGTCCGGTCAATTCAAAATGTCCGCGTACTTGGTTCCTGATGCCGTGTTGAACAAGACAATCGCATCTGTTTTTTTCACGAAGCCGATTCGAGCAAGGTTTTTCAGTGCAACGAAAGTCGCCGCACCTTCCGGACAAATTAGCAAGCCTTCTTTCGCTGCCAGCGAGTGAACCGTCAGGAGAATTTCAGTATCATCCACCTCAACAGCACATCCCTTGCTGGCGTAAAGTGCATCTAAGATAAGGTGATCTGCAAACGCTTTGGGGACGCGAAGACCCGACGCTATCGTCGCCGCATCCTGCCAAAACTCGGATTCCCCTTTTTTTTGATTGAATGCTCTTACGACTGGCGCGCAACCCGAGGATTGCACCGAAACCATCCGCGGACGTTTCGAGCCGATCAACCCGAGCTCTTCCATTTCGTCAAAAGCCTTCCACATACCGATTAACCCTGTTCCCCCACCCGTGGGATAGAGAATGACATCCGGAAGGTTCCAGTCTAGTTGCTCCGCAAGCTCATAACCCATCGTCTTTTTGCCTTCCAGGCGATAAGGCTCTTTCAACGTGGAAACATCAAACCAGTCGGGATGTATCCTCTTCTTTTCATTCATTGCCTTTGCGGCATCGCTTATGTTTCCCTGAATAAGTTCAATATCTGCTCCATACGCGCGGCACTCTTTGACGTTCATCTGTGGTGTATCTTGAGGAAGGAAAACATGGCACTTTATTGAAGCTCGCGCTGCATACGCCGAAGAAGCTCCTGCGGCGTTCCCTGCAGAAGGTATGCAAACGTCGCTTACGCTAAATTCCTTTGCTTTCGAGATAGCCATTGCCAATCCTCTCGCCTTAAAAGACCCAGTCGGCAGCAGCCCTTCATCCTTCATCCACAGTTGTTTTACACCAAGTTCTTCTCGCGTTTTCTCAAGCGCGACCAGAGGTGTTATTTCTTCGCCCAGAGTCACGATATGTTGCTCCCGCTGAATCGGAAGCACGGGAAAATACTTCCAGAGGGAACTTTTTGACTGTTTGAGGGTTTCTTTTTTCAGGGCATTTTTCGCTTTTTGTAAATCATAGCGGGCGAGGAGCGCCTTTCCGCATTTTCCGCAAACGGTTTGTAGCTCAAACGCAGAATGTTGAGCTCCGCACACACTGCATTCCAGGTGAGTCAAAGCGGACGGCACATTCACGAATAGTTGGGGACAATCTGAGAAGATTCAAAGTGAATGTAGTGTTCCCATGGTGAAGAATCAAGGGAAGTTGAGTAGGTTTATTCTTGAAATTCATCCAAGCATTATCTATATTTTCGAAACTCTTTCACAAAGAGATGAAGAAAATCAGAATGAAAACCTTCCGCGTTATCCTCACGCTTTTGTGTAGCTCGGTGCTTGCTTCACAATTGATGCTCTCTTTGCCTAAGTTTGCGAGCAGGACTGGTGCAAAATGTCAGGCATGCCACGTTAATCCGGCCGGAAAAGGCATGCGTAATGAGTTTGGCAGCACCTACGGACGGGACGACATAACAATGCCAACATTCAAAGAACTGACAGACTACGATGAGTTTTCAACAAACCTGACGTCGAACATCTCGTTTGGGGCAGATATCCGGACACTCATGTTCTACAATCAACGGGAAAAAGCGAGCAGTTTTTTCGAGATGCAGGGCGACCTCTATTTTGATATGAGGCTCAACAAAAAACTGCGGGTCTACTTTGACAAAGGCCTTTATTCAGGTTTTGAACTCATGGCAATTGCAAAGGTGTTGCCGTATGAAGGGTATGTGAAGGTCGGCAAGTTCATGCCCGCCTACGGCACACGCATAGACGACCATAACGCTTTCAATCGCGGCGGACCGTTTGGCGGAGGTCCCTTCGTCGGTCTCATTCCAGCCGGCTACCCAGACGGCTTGAGGTTCGGGGAGCGCTCTGAAGATACAGGAATAGAATTCGGCTTCACGCCCAGTTTTTTCACGTTCCAGCTTGGAATCTTCAATGGAACACCCGGGCCGGGGATCAACGGTTTTGCGCCGGCAAAACAGAAAGCTGTTGCCTTGCGTGGAGAAACGAACTTCAGGATGCGGGAGT
>CAYNRS010000372.1:0-3140 GCA_964399565.1 uncultured Ignavibacteriaceae bacterium | reverse complement strand
TTTCATCGCTGCATCTTCCAGACGTGTGTCGGCTTTTTGGGCAGGTTGAACCGCTTTCACGTTTCCGTTTGGGCCTACAATGGTGAGGATTTTGATTTGTGCCTCGAGATTCACACCTTCGGGGTATCGGGGCAGGTTGCCGCTCAATTTTTTCCTTGTCCCCCCTTCTGTCCACTGAACAGAAAACCCGATATCGCGGTCGACGTCGGACCCTTCGACATCCGACCCATCCTCCCGCACGCCTCCAATCCCTGAACCGATTCCGCCACCAGGAGCCTCTTTGTCGGAATCTCCCTTCATTGTTGCTCTACTGTCCCGTGTGTCCTTCATTTCTGAGGCAGTCTTCTGAGGCTTTAAAGCAGGTTCAAAGGCTTCGAGTTTCTTCTCACGCGAAACCGCAAGCGGTTCATCGGAAAGGCTTGCCAGCATTCGCTCAGGCAGCACCACTGGCTGCGATGCTTGTTTTTTGAGTTGAGCGGCTTTTACCACCGCAGACGACTTCGCCGGCGCGGTCTGCTTTTGCTCAACTTCAGGAACGGGCTTTGTTGTGCCCGTGCTTCCGAGAGATCCCCATGCGACTTCAAGAAATTCAGATTTTCGTGCCAGCGAGGGAACATCGACCATCATCAGAATGACCAGAAGAAGGAGATGTACAGCAACAGAAGAAGCCCAGCCTTTTCGCAAGTCTTGTGACAAGGTCATTTGTCGCTATTTTGGAGGAGGCGGTGTCTGTGTGGCAATCAGAAGTTTCGCAGCACCCGATGCTTTTGCAATATCCATAACCTCAACAGCACCCTGGAGACTCACCGACTTATCGGCGTTAATCACAACAAGCTGGTCGTCAGTTTTTCGGAGGAGGGTACGGAGTTGGGACCCGAGAGCGGATTTTGAAACCTGCTCGTTGTTCAGAAACACCGCCCCGCGATCTGTAAGGGTAATGACAATCTGACTCTTGTTGCCGATTTCACCGGACTCTGCCCTGGGAAGCCGGACTTTGATGCCGGATTGGATGACAAAGGTCGATGAGAGGAGAAAAAAGATGAGAAGCTGGAGCACGACATCCGTTAAGGATGCGTAGGAAAATGCAGAAAGATGCTTGTGTTCCGTCCTAAATTTCATTGTGGCGATTTTCTTCGAAAATATTCCTGGTCTGCGCCGCTGCCGGGACTTTCCACCAATGACATCTCTCCCGCTTCTTCCATCTTGCCCGCCCGTACGAGTTCAAGGAACTCCTCCGAGGCACTTTCCATTTCGAAGACAAATCTACCAACGCGGGAAACAAAATAATTATACACGCCGTACGCGGGGATGCCAACGATCAAGCCAAATGCCGTTGTCAGAAGCGCTTCCCAAATACCGCCTGCCAGGTCTGCAGGCGTTGCACTTCCGCTGAGCGCTTCAATCATGCGAAATGCGGCAATCATTCCAGTCACGGTTCCGAGGAAACCGAGAAGGGGAGCGATTCCCGCGATATTTGCGAGCATGCCGAGACGTTGCTCGAGTTTGAACGCTTCCTCTTTGCCGGCATTCTCAACAGCCTCTCGAACCCGCTCGTGGCCCTCCGGTACCGCCATTAATCCTTTTTTCATAATGTTGGACAGAGGGGCGCTGGTTTTCATGCAGAAATGGATGGCAGATTGAAGATTACCTTTTTGCAAAACGCTTCTCAACCTCAACATGAATTGGCCGACATCGATACGAGCCTTTCGAAGAACAAGCCACCGCTCCACAATCACGACAAATCCGATGACCGAACACAAGAGTATCGGCCACATCACAACGCCTCCCTTCAAAAACAGATCTAGCATGCTCATATCACCCCGCTGTCAGTGAAAAAAAAGACTCCGCCTCCGTCAGTTATTCTTTACGCGTCCGATGAAAAAGTTCGACCTCAGTTCAAGTGCAAACGTTTCCACCGCCTTTCGCGCCTCCACCCGGGAAGTGTATTTCCCGATCCGGACAGTGTACCAAGTGGCATCTTTCATGGGAATCTCTTCGACGTATGCCGGATATCCGGATTCAGAGAGCCGGTTGACAACATCATCGGCATTCTTCTTGTCGAGAAGAGCAAATACCTGAATCGTGTACTTTCCGGACATTTCATTCAGCTTCTGAGAAGGCATGACGGACATTTCGGCTGTGGGAGGAGTCTTCTGTGCGGCTGTTTCAGTCTTCACAGGAGCTTTCTTCGTATCGGCCTGCTTGGTTTTCGATTCATCCACCGGAGGCGTTTCAAGAAGCGATACATCTGCCGTGTCTGCGGCGAAAAGATCATCCGGCTGCTGGAGGGGTTCTTCCTGAATTTGAGCTACTGCGGGCTGCTTTTTCGGAAGGAACGGAACTTTGACCCACCCTTTGCTATTCGCAAACCATAATCCGCCGCCGACAACGGCGAGAACGACGACGATAATAACGATTTTCATAATTGCGCCACCACCACCGCCTCCTGCTTTGACAGGCGCAGGCGGAGTTGCCGGAGTCTGACCCTCTTCGAATCCTCCCCCCTCATCCATGAGGTTTAAATCGGGCATTGATTGACCCTCCTAGGTTGTTGGAGTTGTGAACGTGATTGTGTCAGTTTACCATACTGCTGTCAACCCCACTGCCATCGTAAATGGAAAGGCCTTGTAGCCTTTCCACAACTCGTACTGTTCGTTCGTGATGTTCCGCAATTCAAGGAACGTCCTCAGCCAGGTCAGCATGCGATACTCGCCCCGGGTATTGAGGACTAACGCCCCTTTGAGCGTCGAAGCATTGACAACGTTGTCGAGCTGACCACGGAAAAACGTCATATCACCTGTCACCGAAACGCCGGAATCAAAATCGTGCCTATAGACGGCAGAGAGCTCCACGTCAGGCAGGTAGGGAATCGCTCGTCCCGTTTGGGAATTCCTGCTCGAATTCATGACGAGAGCTGATCCAAAATAATCATTTGCTGAGAACTTTGCAAACAATTCAGCCTTGTACTTGAGTAGGTTCGTTATTCCTCCGTATGTAAGAGTCCATATTCCTTGCGATGTGGAATCAACATATAAGGGATAGTCGCGCCGCGCACTCGCTTCCACCGACATCTTCGTTTTCAACATCTCGGACCAGTTCCCTTGCCAGCCTATCCCTCCAGCCTGAAACATGTCGGCGTG
>CAYNRS010000371.1:0-3144 GCA_964399565.1 uncultured Ignavibacteriaceae bacterium | reverse complement strand
GCTCTCTCTTCGCCGCATAACGGCCGCTGTTAACGTCAATGACCGTCATCGCTTCAGTCTTCTCAATATAAATGTAGCCACCGCTCTTCATCCAAATCTTCTTGCTAAACAGCGACTGGATGTCTTTCTCTATTCCGTATTTGTCAAAAATGGGTTCTTTTTCGTTGTAATACTCAATGCGATCGACCATGTCGGGCGACATCCATTGCACGTACGACCTGATTTCCTTGAAAAGTTTCTTGTCGTCAACGACGACATGTTCCACCGACTCCTGAAACAAGTCACGTATAACACTGGAGGTTGTGTTCATGTCCTTGTAAATCAGCGCGGGGGACTTCTCGGCCTTCACCGTCTTCTCGATGTTGTGCCAGATCTTCAGTTGTTCTTCGAGATCCTGCTTGATTAACTCCTCACTCTTCCCGTCGGCCACTGTTCGTATGATTGCACCAAACGCCGCCGGCAGAAATGAGCGAACAAGCTTTCTCAATCGCCGTTTTTCCTTGAAGTTTGCAAGCTTCCGCGACACGCCGACTTTCCCGTCGAAAGGAAGAAGTACAAGGAATCTCCCCGGGAGGGAAACGTCCGAGCGGACCCGAACACCTTTTTTCCCCACTGGTTCCTTCGTGATTTGAACGAGGATATCCTGACCTTTTTGGAGGTTTATTTCCGGCCGCCGACGCGGGGCGGAGCGAGGGGGCGCCTGAGTGGAAACTGCGATACCCTGGCTATTCGTTGCACCGTTCCCGTTGCCCCCATTCTGCGCTCCATCACCTGTGGAGGGAGTCTTCTCGTCGTCATCATCCTCTTCGAAGAGAGCATTGTATTCGTCCTGGGATTCGCCGATATCGGAGAAATGAAGGAAGGCGTCCTGCTGGTGGCCGATGTCGATGAAAGCTGCCCGGATCCCCGGCATCACCTTGGCGACTTTGCCAAGGTAAATATCGCCGACGTTGCGGGCCCTGCCGGGTGTTTCGACGAAAAGTTCGGCGAGTTTTCCGTCTTCAAGAATGGCGATGCGGTGCTCGTTCGCCGTCGAGTTGATAACAATATCTTTTTTCATATGGACTTCTGCTCCACTTCAACCTCGTCTGATGGGAATCCAAACATAGTGCTCTTTGGTGAAGTGGAATGAGGTCCAAGGCTCCCAGTGCAGAGAGCCGTGTTGACACTTTCCTTAACCTTCCACATACACCGCTGTTTTCTTCGCTGCCAAGTTCTCCAGGCAGTCGAATCAGACTGATGGTAGAAAATATTTGCTGACATGTCAGATGGACCATGATTCTGTATCCGTATCGCCCAGCCATCTTTTTGGGCAGCCAACGGGGGCTTACGATGTTGAGAAACCTTTCTGTTTGTTAAACCTGACAGCGACAAAAAACAAAGAGGTCAAGCGGACTGCGTCACACAAAACTTTTTGCCGACCGTTGCTTCCTTCCGGACCTGGCGGGGTTAAGCAACGTTCTGTTGCGCAGGACTTGACCTCGGAAATTACTCTGGAACTTGATATTTGCACCAATTCTCTTGTTAGTTAATTGGTCTAATTGACATCGGTCAATATCACCTAATAGCCGATAACCAATTAACCTGTTTGTGGAGCTGAGCGGGATCGAACCGCCGACCTCTTCGTTGCGAACGAAGCGCTCTCCCAGCTGAGCTACAGCCCCGGAAACATTGCAGATTGCGGAATGTCGATTGAGGATTGAGAATTTGCAAAACGGCAATCCGGAAACCGAATTCAGCAATCCGCAATTGTCAAGGTACGGATTAAGCGATAAAAAAACAATCGTCAAATATGAACCGGATTTGACTCTCCTAGAACTTTTCGATAAGATTCCGGCGCGATGAAGAGCAAACGAAAAAAATCCTCCCATGTTCAATTTGAGGACTTTCTACGTGTCGTTGCCCGGCTCCGAAAGGAATGTCCCTGGGATCGCGAGCAAACCCATCAATCCATCCGACAAAGTCTTATCGAAGAAACGTATGAAGTCATCGATGCTATTGACGTGAATGACCTGATAGAATTGAAAAAGGAACTCGGCGACCTTCTCCTGCATGTGGCCCTTCATTCCGTGATGGCAGAGGAGAAACAAGCATTCACGATCGGCGATGTTCTCGACCATGTGACAGAGAAGTTGATCCGAAGACATCCCCATGTTTTTGGCGACATTAGAGCTACAACAGCCGGAGAGGTCAAGGCGAATTGGGAGAGAATCAAAATGTCAGAAGGTCGTGCATCGGTCCTTGAAGGTGTTCCAAGAACGTTGCCCGCACTTCTCAGGGCCTATCGTTTGCAGGACAAAGCCTCAAAAGTGGGTTTCGACTGGAATAAGAAATCTGACGTCTGGAAGAAGGTCAATGAAGAGGTTATGGAATTGCGGAAGGCAGAACGGTCAAAAAACCCCGAGAAGCTCGAAGAAGAGCTCGGCGACATTCTCTTTGCTCTTGTTAATTACTCGCGTTTCCTGCATGTCAATCCGGAAATAGCGCTGCGCCGTTCCATTGAAAAATTCACAAAACGATTCCATTTCATTGAAAAAGAGCTCAAGCATCAAGGGAAAAGTCTGGAGGATTCAACTCTCGACGAGATGGACCGGTTGTGGAACAAGCAGAAGCGCCTTCGCTAAGCTTCCACTCTGCTGTTTCCGTTGGTTGAATTGAAACGGCTGTAGGCGTCGATGATATCTTTCACGAGGCGGTGCCTTACAACGTCGTTTTTGTCAAGGTAGACAAACGAAACTCCCTGAATGTACTTCAACACCTCCTGGATTTGGACAAGCCCTGACGTGGTTTTTTGCGGCAAGTCAATCTGCGTTATGTCTCCCGTGATGATTGCTCTCGAATGCTCTCCAAGACGAGTGAGAAACATTTTCATTTGCATGGCGGTGGCGTTTTGAGCCTCGTCAAGGATGACAAATGCGTTATGGAGTGTCCTGCCACGCATGTACGCGAGCGGAACAATCTCAACAATTCTCTTCTCAAGATAGCTCCGGAGTTTCTCGGCAGAAAGCATATCGTCCAGGGCGTCATAGAGTGGACGCAAATATGGATCGATCTTTTCCCGGAAATCGCCCGGCAGAAATCCCAAACTCTCACCAGCTTCAACTGCGGGTCGGGCAAGAATGACCCTCGTGACATCACGGTTCT
>CAYNRS010000370.1:0-3155 GCA_964399565.1 uncultured Ignavibacteriaceae bacterium | reverse complement strand
TTCACCCAAATTCCCCACTTTTCCACACACGGATATGAAAGTTATGGAAATAGGTTTGAAAGTCAAGCGAAAAATCGCGAATTCCCTAAGGAATTTGAGGAAATGTGCAGGCTTGCTGAGAAATTAGAGCTGAGGAAAGTGGCAAATTCGCCACAAATTGGCCCGATTTAGCATCGTTAACTTACTTCGACGTCTGCAATGCGCTCGAGGATCTTCACAACCGAAGAATAGTCCTCACGGCCGAATCCGGCGCTTTGGGCGTGTAGAAAAAGGGCTTGGGCGGTTTCTGCGGACGGCATTGAAACGCCGAGAGACCCCGCCGCATCCACAAGGAGATTAATGTCTTTCAGCATATGCTCCAGGTAGAAGCGCGGTTTGAAGTTTCGCTCAATGATTGCGACGCCTTTTGTCTGGTACATGGGCGCATGTAATGCGGAGTTACCAATAACTTCAATGAGAGTTCGCGGATTCACCGAGGCTTTCTTCGCAAAGACCAAAGCCTGCGTGAGCGTCGAGATCATTGTCCCAATGAAAAAATTACAAAGAAGTTTTATATGCGTAGCCTGTTCAACTTTTTCGAAACGCCATATTCTCGAGCCGAGTAATTTCAGCACGGGTTGGGAGCGTTTGAAAGCAGGCTCTGCCCCGCCGACAAACAGAAGCAACGTTCCCTCGGTGGCCTGGGGTATGCTCCCGAGCACTGGTGCGTGAAGAAAGGAAGCGCCGCGAGCTGTGTATTCCTGAGCGAGGCGTTGTGTGGTTACGGGAGAAACCGTGCTTGTGTCGATATGAATGCCGCCTTTGGTGAACCCTTCGAGAATTCCGTCGGATGGAAGGGAGATTTCTTCCAACGCCCCGGAATTCGAAACCATAGTAAAAACGATTTCTGATTTCTCCGCTACAGATCGGGGTGAATCGTGCCAAAGGGCGCCGCTCTCGATAAGCTTTTTGGCTTTTCCTTTTGTTCGATTGTGAACAGCAAGAGGGAATCCAGCCTGAAGAATACGCATTGCCATCGGCTCTCCCATCATTCCGAGGCCGATAAAGCCTATTGTTGTTTTCATGGTGTTCGCTCCGTTGGTGATTCCTCTTGGTATGGCAGTGTTAACCTTCCAAAGGTCATGCTACCACAAAGTGAACCTTCGGAAGGTCAATGTGAATCTATTGAATTTATTCGGTTGTTTCCATAGCTTGACGACAGCGTTTTTCAGGAAAAAAGGAAAGACCATGAACTATAACAGGCGTGATTTTTTGAAGACCTCCACTGCCGCGACGGGAGCGGCAATTCTTCCGAAAAGCCCGTACGAAACCCTTGCGAAAAAAGTTCCGAAGGATTTTCGCACCGGCAGGATGAAGCTTACCTTCAAGCCATTCACGATCGAGCTCAAGCACGTATTTACGCTCTCTGTCATGTCGCGCACGACAACGCCCGCGGTATTGACGGAGATTGAGTATAACGGCGTCGTGGGATATGGCGAAGCTTCCATGCCGCCGTATCTCGGCGAATCGCATGATTCGGCAACGAAGTTTCTTTCGAAGGTCGATTTGAGCATGTATGACAATCCTTTTGAACTCGAAAAGATCCTCGCCGACATCGATGCCATCGCGGAAAAAAATCCGGCGGCCAAAGCATCGGTGGACATTGCGCTGCACGACCTTGTGGGGAAACTCCTCAACCAGAACTGGTGCAACATTTGGGGTTTTGACAAAACGAAAGCGCCCTCTACGACGTTCACGATCGCCATTGATACGCCTGAGGTTGTGCGACAAAAAGTGAAGGAGGCTGAAGGTTTTAAAATCCTGAAGGTAAAACTCGGGAAGAGCAAGGAAAGCGACAAAGAGATGATTGAGACGATTCGGTCCATGACCGACGTTCCGCTTACAGCCGACCCCGACCAGGGCTGGAAGGACAAGAACTATGCTTTGGAGATGGCCAACTGGCTGAAAGAGAAGAACGTAAAATACATCGAACAGCCGATGCCGAAGGAACGCTGGGACGATATTGCATGGATTACTGAACGGAGCCCGTTGCCCATCTTAGCCGATGAAGCTTTTCAGCGGCTTTCCGATATGAAGAGCATGCAAGGCGTATACAACGGTATCGTCATCAAGCTGATGAAGTCGACCGGAATGCGTGAGGCTCATAAAATGGTGCTGCTGGCGAAGGCTTTGGGGCTCAAGATTATGCTGGGATGCATGACGGAGACCTCCTGTGCGATTTCGGCAGCGTCGCACCTGTCTCCGATGGTGGACTGGGCTGATCTCGACGGGGCTTTGCTGATAAAAAACGATATCTTTGAGGGAATGAAAGTCTTGGACGGGAAGTGTGTGTTGAGTGAAGGACCGGGGATTGGAGTGAAGAAACTGTAGATTGAAGGATGAAGAGAGTTAACAGTGAATTTAGTGAAAATTTAAGAATGAAGAGTTATGAGTGAAGGAAACACTGAGCAAACGTGAAACAAGCTAACAAATATTTTTCTAATACCGATCTGGAGCGAATCTCCACGGCGGTAAAGGAAGCTGAGGGGAAAACCTCGGGTGAGATTGTGCCGTTTTTTGTTCCACAAAGCGACGATTACGAGGAGGCGATCTGGAGGGCTGCTGTGGTTTTTGGTGCCTTGCCGCTTGTTCTTCTCGCGGCTTTGCGACTTTTTTCAGAATACTGGTTTCTTGGCGGAATTCTTGGAGTCTCGCTGAGCTTTCTGTCCGCCTGTATCTTCGGAGCTTTTCTTGCACGTTTTGCGCCCCCCGTGAAGCGTTTTTTCGCAGGCCGGGATCTTTTACGTCATCGTGTTTCGCAAAGGGCGAATGAGGCTTTTCTTTCTGAAGAAGTTTTCAAGACTCGTGACCGGACGGGGATTCTCATTTTCCTCAGTTTCCTTGAACGGAGTGTTGTTGTGCTGGGCGATTCGGGAATCAATGCGAAGGTTCAGCCCGGTGAATGGGACAGCGTTGTTGATACCATTGTTGCCGGAATGAAGGGCGGGAATCCGGCTGAAGGGCTCATTCGTGCGATTGGGCAATGCGGGGAGCTGTTGAGGAGACGAGGGATCTGGAAAAAACGTGGAGATACGAACGAGCTGGCAAATCGGCTGCGGGTGAAGAAGAAATAAGTGGATGATTGCGGAGCACGGGTGCTTGTGTAAAAACTCACA
>CAYNRS010000369.1:0-3163 GCA_964399565.1 uncultured Ignavibacteriaceae bacterium | reverse complement strand
CTCGAACCTGCTCTTCGTCAGTCCGGGGGCGCAGCGCGGGGGGGGGTCATTTGTTATTCAGTTTGGTACGAGCGTCAGGTTGAGAAACGAAGATGCCGCAGCAATCAGGAGAGCGTCCAACGCGGTTGAGGCAATTGTTCCGGAATTCAACCGCAACGCGCAGATAAAATACGAGAATCGAAATTGGAACACGAGAATTATTGGCACAACACCTGATTACGAGTGGGTCAGGAATTTCTATGTTGTTGACGGCCGTTATTTCAACAATCAAGAAGAAAGGGCAGCAGCAAAAGTTGCCGTAGTCGGATCCACGGTGGCAGAGAATATTTTTCAAGGCATCGACCCTATCGGGAAGACCATTAGGATTGCCGGACAGTCATTTGAGATTATCGGCCTTCTGGAAACAAAAGGACAAAGCGGGTTCCAAAATCCGGACGACCAGATTATTGTTCCACTCACGACGGCACAGCGGAGGATTTTTGGCGTTGATTATCTGTCTCAAATAACGGCCAAAGTTATCGATCAGACGCGCAACGACGAAGCATTCTATGATATCGAACGTGTTTTGCGAAAGGAACACAAGCTCCGTGAGGACCAGGACAACGATTTCAGCATCAGGAATCAGGCCGATATCATCTCTACCTTGACCGAGACCCAGCAAACCTTTACCTTTCTTCTTGCGGGTATAGCTGCTGTGTCACTTATTGTTGGGGGTATTGGCATCATGAATATCATGATTGTGTCAGTTACCGAGCGGACAAAGGAAATCGGCATTCGCAAGGCAATTGGAGCAAGGAAGCAGGATATCATGTCTCAGTTTCTTATCGAATCGGTTGTTATGAGCGTCGCGGGCGGATGCATCGGCATCATCGTGGGTGTTGTGGCTTCCTATCTCATAACCACCTATGGCAATCTCACTCCTATCATTTCCCTCAATTCCGTAGTGGCCAGTTTCGTTTTCGCATCCTTCGTGGGGATCTTCTTTGGGATATACCCTGCCTGGAAGGCTGCGGTTTCAAACGTTATTGATGCATTGAGGTATGAATAAAGATCCCTTTACGGAATCGAAATAGACACGAATAGCATGTCCTCTCGAAAACGTCTCATTGTATTTGCCGCACTTGCAGCTGCGGCGGTCATTGCCGCTCTTCCGAAACTTAACTTCGTGGGGGGAAATACGAGAAACCCGGGAGGTGGTGGAGGGGAGACTCGCATTCCCGTTAAGGCATTCATCGCTGGGCAGGCTCGGCTGGACGATCGAATACTCATAACGGGAACACTCATTGCGAACGAGGAAGTTGAGCTGAGGAGCGAAGTCTCCGGGAAAATTACGAAAATCTATTTTCAGGAAGGCAGTATCGTCCACCGCGCAGAGATGCTTCTGAAGATCAACGACGCGGAACTGCAGGCCCAGTTGTTGCGGGAACAGTACAGAGAGGAGCTGGCTAAACAGAGAGAAGATCGGCAGCGGGAACTTCTCAAGGGGAATCTCATAAGTCAACAGGAGTACGACGTTGCACTCAATGAGTTGAACACAGTGAAAGCAGGAGTTCAGTTGGTAAAGGCTCAGATTGAAAAGACGGAGATTCATGCTCCGTTTGACGGAATGATCGGGCTAAAATACGTCAGCGAAGGATCCTTCATCACAACCACAACTCGAATCGCGTCGCTGCAGGATGTCAATCCTATCAAGATTGACTTTTCCATTCCAGAAAAGTATGCAGGCCAGGTGCACAAAGGTGCTCGAGTCCGGTTTCATGCACAAGGCTCGGAGACGAAATACGATGCAGAGGTTTTTGCGGTGGAGCCGAAGGTCGACCAGGCCACCCGAACATTGCTCCTGAGAGCTTCCAGCCCAAACCCGGACGGGAGGCTCCTGCCAGGTTCTTTTGCGGAATTGGAGCTTGTCATACGGTCGATTCCGAATGCCCTGACGATACCGACGGAAGCCCTTATTCCTGAACTTGCCGGTCAAAAGGTCTTTGTGTATAGAGATGGCCGTGTCCATGCGCAAAGGGTCGAAACAGGAATAAGAACGCCGACAGCAATTCAGATCACCACGGGGCTGGCTGATGGTGATACGATTATTACCAGCGGGATTCTCCAAGTACGAGAAGGAAGCTCAGTAAATATCCAGGAATTTATCAAGGGGGAGATAGGCGAATGAGCCTAGCGGCAACAAGCATTCAGCGGCCAGTCTTTACTATTGTCTTATCCTTGGGAATAGTCCTTTTTGGTGTGATCGCATTCACATTTCTTGGCGTACGCGAATACCCTTCAGTCGACCCGCCGGTTATTTCCGTTTCCACGTCGTATGTCGGAGCAAATGCTGATGTCATTGAGTCGCAAATAACGGAGCCGCTCGAAGAATCGATAAACGGTGTTGCCGGAATACGATCACTCGTGTCATCCAGTAGTGAAGGCCGGAGCAATATTCGGGTTGAGTTTCAGCTTGGAACGAATCTGGAAGCAGCGGCGAACGATGTCCGCGACAGGGTATCGAGGGCGATGCGCAACTTGCCTCCTGATGCTGACCCGCCCATCGTAACGAAGCAGGATGCTGATGCAAGCCCGATTATCTCTGTCACTGTTCGTAGCGACAAGAGAGATCAACTTGAGCTTTCAGGAATTGCCATTAATGACATCAAGGAGAGACTCCAGACCATTCCGGGCGTAAGCGAGGTCAGAATCTGGGGGGAGAAGAAGTATTCTATGAGACTCTGGATGATTCCGGCAAAACTTGCAGCGTACGGCTTGACTCCTCGGGATGTGCTCACAGCACTTGCTTCGGAAAATGTCGAACTGCCGTCCGGGCGAATAGAGGGTTACAGGACCGAGCTGAGTGTCCGGACAGTGGGCAGGTTGACAAATCCGGATGAGTTTGGCAGTCTCATTATCAAGGAGTTGGGTGGGAACGTCGTTAGGTTCCGCGATATAGGCTACGTAGAATTGGGGCCGGAGAATTTGCGCACCGTGTTCCGGCGAGACGGCACTCCGATGGTGGCAGTTGCGGTGACGCCGCAGCCGGGAGCAAACCATGTTGCCATTGCAGATGAATTTTATCGCAGACTGGAGACGATCAAAAAAGATCTTCCCCCGGATCTTGATCTGGCGGTCGGCTTTGATGTCACAAAGTATATTCGTCGTTCGATCAGCGAGGTGG
>CAYNRS010000368.1:0-3166 GCA_964399565.1 uncultured Ignavibacteriaceae bacterium | reverse complement strand
ATGCCGCCGTACGAATCGTAGCGGCCGTTGATGGTTGTGTTCGAGATGTGGGCGTTTGTGCCATACAATCGAATCGCTTCATATCCGCTGTAGTTTACCCAATAGCCGATATTGACATGGTCGATGGTCAGGTTTGAAGTGCTTGTGGCTGTAATCGGCGCAGATGCGGAGTTGATGTCGCAGTATTGAAGCGAGGAACTGTCGGCTCCGTGATTCTCAAATCTTATTCCTTGCCACGTTCCCGACGTGGGAGCAAAAGTCACGTGTGCCGATGGTGTGCCATTAATGATGAGTTTTCCATAAACAAGGAGTTCAGAGTTAGGTTGGATAATGATATCCGTGTTTTGGTCAATTGTTGTAGTTATGTTATTTGGAATTATTTTTTGGCCAGAAACAACGAGTCTTCCTTTAAATGTGGCCTTTGTTTCGGGAGTTAGGTTATGAGGCCAGTTTATTGGCAACTGTGCCACCCTTGTTGAAGCAGAAAACTGCCCGTCATTTCGTGTCCAGATTTGAAATAACTGGGTCAAGCCGTTCACTTCCTCACCATCCATCTCGGCTTCGATAGTTAATGTTTCACCCCAGTATCTATCTTCTAACTCAAATGGCGATTCGTATTGCTGTTGTCCTAAGGGTGGGATGGTAAGCAGCAAAGTTCCACTGCTTGTTCCATCCGAGAATTGGTTCTTAATCGTCCCATTCCATAAAGCCTTTAGCACGTACGTTGCAACAGCTGGGCCGTGAACATCTTCAATCTCATCCAGTGTAAGCCCGGTCTCCTCTGGACTACCATCACCATCAACCTGATCCAACAATAGCGGGACAGCTTGAGCAACATACGCAACGTGCCCGAAGACGCCTGAGCCTGCAGATGTTTCCTCAAAAGCAAGAATATTTCCTTTCGCGGGACTCAAAGTCCTTATCAGCCAGAAAAAACTCCCGTCGACAGAGTTTCGATGAGTCGTTGCTGCTGGACAAATTGGATCGTTCCAGGATTTGTTAAAAGCCCTCGACATTGCGTAGCCGTAACAAATTGAGGTCGCCGAAATGTGAGGGGCATGATCTGCGGGTATATGACCAAATTGGGTGTAAGCCTTGCACCAGACAAAGAGAAGACAAACTATAGTTTTGGAGAAACTCATAACTTTCATTTTGACCTTCCTTTCTTATTTTCCATGATATATATAGCTCCTGAAACCATCATCGCCGATAACGAACACTTCGCTTCCGTCAGTCCAAACGTCTATGAAACTTATTGTTGTGCTTTCAAGATTCTTGAATTTATACCAATCCGTTCCGTTGTAGTGATGTAGGCCCCCTTGTGGCCCAGTGACGAAGATGTTATTATCAGTTTTGCCAAAAAGGCGAACGGAAGCATTGCCTTCAGTGTAAAATGGAGTCCATGGCGCTTGTCCATCCCAAACGTAGAGTCCATGGCCGTAAAATGTGCTGAACAATCTCCCTGATGGGCTAATCCACAAAGAAGTTTGTGTCGCAAATTGGCTGTCAAGTTCACTCCAATTATTGCCCGAGCGATTGAGGAAATGAAAATATCCCGTTGTGAAATCATTGAAGAAAGCAAACAGATTACCACTGGAGTTACCTTCGAACCAACCAACAATCAGGTTATGCCCTCCCTTATCTGAGATAAGCGCGCCAAGGCTATCACCACGCACCGCAAGGCCGTCATAATGATAAACCGCGGCGTCCAGCCCTCCGAACCAGATATCGGACGGGAAGATAGCACCGATTGACTTCAACATTCTTTGCTTTGGAGTGACAGAGACCTCACTCCATTGAGAGCCATTGAAGTGAATCACCAATGAGCTATCCAAATAGTTCGGTTCAGGACTTGGGTTGCTGTACCAGCGAACCCCGACAGCCCAAATATCCATCTGATCGAAACCGCTGATTGCGTTAAGGTCGAAGCTGACTTGGCTCGAACCAAACTGGGCAATGTCAACTTCGGACCATTGGGATCCGTCGAAATGGAAAAGCTTGTAACCTCGTGTTCCACCTGAGAGGCACGTGACGTAGACATCATTTGTTGCGCTTCCCCAAACATCTGTTGCGAGTACTTGGAAGTAGGGAGAAGATATCTCCTGTACTGTCCACGAGTATTCTCGTGGGCTTTTCGGCGGCGGTGGCGGCTCAACACCTTTATCGCAGCTTGCGCCACCGGCAATAAGCAATGCGCTTGCAGAAAACAGGATCAGGTTCAATTGTTTTGTCAAATTCGATCCTCTCATAGATTTCATTCTCCCAAAATGTAAGACCGTCGTTCGTAATCCGCAATTACCCACTTGGGTATTTCTGCATCAAACAGGAACAAGAATTGTTATTAGAACACACCTCAAAAACATCTTGTCATGCCCGCAGATTTTCACCCCGTTAACGAGGTGAAGCAGGCATCCAGAAGATAGCCGGGTTCTGGACTCCTGCCTGTCCGGTGGGCATGCTTAAAATCCGCCCGCCAAAAAACGTAGCGGGCAAGCACGAGTGACATTGTATTTCTGAGATGGCTCCTAGTGAACTCCGGGAGCAAGGAGCCGTTCCCGCAACACCTTCGCCACAGCTTCAGTTTCTGATCGCACACCGAGCTTCTTGTAAATAGATTTTAGATGCGCCTTCACAGTCTTCACGCCAATGTTCATCTCTTCCGCAAGCCGCTTATTTCTGAGTCCATTTGTTTTCCAACGGAGAGTCTCTATTTCTACGTCACCCAATCCGTAATCGCGTGCAAGCGGATGAACCAACAGCACCAGGTCCGCTACCTTCTTCATCACTCTTGGCGACACGGGCATTTCATTTCGCAGAGATGCTTCTACGGCGGAAATAACCTCCTCGACCTTAAAAGGCTTTAGCAAATAACCGTTAGCGCCTTTGGCAAAGGCCTGGTCAACATATGGGTCATTATCAAAGTTGGAAAGAATGAGAATCTTCGTTCGAGGCAGGAGTTTTTTGAAATGCTCTATGGCATCGATGCCGTTCATTCGCGGTAGTTCGATGTCGAGCAATATTACGGCGGGATCATCAGATGTCTCTTTGGCAAACTGAATGGCGACTTCGGCAGACTCGAAACATTCGATGGTGTGGGATTTAACCTCATGAAACGCGGCTGAGACACCGGTTCGCAACTCTTCGTTATCGTCAACAAGCCAAATCG
>CAYNRS010000367.1:0-3168 GCA_964399565.1 uncultured Ignavibacteriaceae bacterium | reverse complement strand
GTACGTCTTCGAGGTGATGGCTTGCGGAAATGAAGCTTTCAGCGTGTCAGAGAGGGCGCCCTGCCAGAGCGCAATGGCGTTGTTGTAGGTATTCTGACTGATAACGTTTCCGTCGTCGCCGTTGTTGTCGGTATAAATATTTCCGAGTTTCCGCCACACGGCAAGGGGATATCTGTTGCGCTGAATCGTGTTGTCGATGAATTGTGCACGGGAGCTGAGGATTCCATCGCCTGCATGATCAGTCACTGTGTTTCCTATAAAAGAAAGTCCAGAAGCCGGGATGGCCGGTGAATTGTTGTAAACGCCGGCGCCGTTGAACGATATCGTGTTTCCAGAGTATGTCTGGCTAATTGTACCATTATCGACGCCAATACCCCAGCTGCTGTTTCTTCGGATCGTGCAGTTTGAAACCTCGCGGAACGCAGAGTTGTCTGTGGCGCGGAGCCCTTGACCGCTCGCATTATCCTGGATGATGCTTGTACGAACGGTAACATCAGACGGCCGGTTACCTCCAATGTTAATTCCGTAAGTGGCATTGCTGTCGATGGTGCAGTCTTCGAAAGTCACATGACCGTCGTACACATAGATCCCCATGGAGCTTGATTTTCGGCTGATGACGTTTCGGACCGGTGTCGCGAGAGTTATGGTACTCTCGATCCACAAGTTGCCGACTCCATCCGTGCCGCCGTATTTGAAGACCACATTATTAAGAACTGAGGCATTCGCTCCTGCAGTTCTAATTCTAACATAACGCCAATCGCCAGGGGCAGGTGCGGCGTTGTCCGAGGCCAGGTTTGTCTTTCCACCGTAGGAAGCATCACGGTAAGAGGTAAATACGATTGGACTTCCGGAGGATGCGTCTGCAATCATCGTCCCGTCGACTCTCCAATACACATTGGCGTCGATCTTGATAATTACTCCTGGCTGAATCACAAGGGTTTCACCGGCTTTTACGGCAAGACTCCCGCCGATGTCAATCATGACGTATGTTCCGGATGTTATGCCTGCAGGAAAGATGGCTTTGAGTGTATCTGAAAAACTTTCTTGGGAAGTATTTGCCCTGAGTGCCAGCGCATTGTTGTAGGTGTTTCCGGTAATAGTGTTCCCACTGTAAGTCGAGTTGACCCTGCCAGCAAGAGCGATGGGGTAGCGGTTCCCCTGTATCACATTGTTATTGATGACTGCTTTGGATGTAACGATTCCCTCTTGGCCGTTGTTCAGGATGGTGTCGCCTTCGATCGTCACAATGTTATTCACATTGAAGCACCAGAGGCCATAAGCCCCGTTATTCGAAATCCTGTTATAGGAAAAGGTTTGAGGTCCGGTGCCATACCAGAGATAGAGCCCACCGTTGATGTTGTTTGAGACAACAGAGCTATCCATCGAAACAAGTGTTGCCCCTGAAGTCCCTGCATCAGCAACGATCCCATAGCTGTTTCCGGTGAATTGAGACTTCCGCACGGTGAAATGGGGGCTGCCGCTGTTGGCAAGGATTCCATATCTGCCATTATTGACAAACTTTGAACCATAAAAATACGGATTAGAGCTGTAGATCAAGACACCGTCGTTTGTGTTCGAGCCAAACGTGGAATTGGATATTGTTGCATCTGCATTATTGTAGAGAAACAAACCGTAATTTGAACTCTGAGTGCTTGAGATATTCGTGATGACCGGATTGGTACCAATGACATGAAGATTTCCGTTGCCGCTCGAACCTCCAAATCGGAATACGCAATAATTCAGCACGCTGCTGCTGTTCGCTCCTGCATTAAGCCAGACCATGTCCCAAACGCCCCGGGTTGGGAAGGTTGCCGTAGAATCGCCGTTTGAATCGCCACCGTAGGGATCATCTCGTTCGGATGTGAAGACGATCAGACTATCGGATTTGCCATTTGCGATCAGAACCCCTGGATTCGAGACAGTAAGTCGGAAGCCTGAGCCAAATTTCACAATGACGCCAGGGCTGATCGTCAGTGTGCTCGTGACGGTGACGCTGCCGGTGAGGCGGAATACTCCACTTGTCCAATTCGTTGGCATTGAGATGGTTCCCGCCGGAATCGTCGTGACCGGGAGCGCGACGGCAAGTATAGTCCATGGCTGAAAGTCGACATTGTTGCTTACAACGTCTCCCAAACCTGTCGGGTTTAAACTTGCGTGAAATGGCCCAAGATCCGAGCCCCAGTAATTCTTTCGAGCCAGGACATTGCCCGATCCCGTGTTGAGGAACCCCCATGTGGTGTTACTGGTAATCGTGTTCTTCTCAATTGTGGGTTGAGTTGTGCCCAGGGCTGTGAACTGAATGCCAGTGGAATTGTACCGGATCAAGTTATACTGAATCTTGGGTGCAGAGCTATTGTCGATGAAAATGCCGACACCATTTGAGTCGATCCTGCTATTTGTGACCTCCGGATTTGAATTAATCGGTATACGAATGCCACCAAGCGTATTCTTTGCCACTACGCTGGAATCGACCTTCATAGTGGTGACAAGGTCGCTGTAAATACCGTAACCCGCGTTATCTCGAACATCGCAGGTCGAAATCCTTGGAGACGACGCCCGCACATTGATTCCATGTCCAGCGCTAAGACGAACAACCGTGTTTGAAATGTTTATCGGCGGAGCGCCGGTGAAATAGAAGATTGTCGCACCGTTCGTTCCACTGCCTCCGTATTCAAAAACGCAATTGTCGACATACGATGTCCCTGAAGCTGATGCGAGAAAAGAGAGATTCCTCCAGCTTCCGGGAGAGGGAGATCCAAGGTTTGAAGTGAAAATGACCGGGTTTCCAGCTGCTCCGCCAGCTTTTAATACTCCAGCAATTACCAGGATTCCATTGGAGTTGAATTTGACAATCGCTCCGGGCTGGATCGTTAACGTTATTCCGTTGAGAACTGTGACGGAATCCTGTATCACGACGTTGCCCGCCGCCCATGTCGTATCTGTTGTTATCGGACCTGAAAGCGTTTGTGACTTCAGGTGTGCTGAGGTGAGCAAAAAAGAAACGAGGAATACACGGGCGGCAAAACGCATTTTCAATGCTCGCATGGAAGGCTCCCTTTAGAAAGTAGAGAAAAGAAGGAATTTCTGTTACTCATTGAAACATTCACGATTCGACGATGGCTCCGGAAAGATCAGGTCGACCCCGATCGCGAGCGGCTCGCCGGCGGC
>CAYNRS010000366.1:0-3179 GCA_964399565.1 uncultured Ignavibacteriaceae bacterium | reverse complement strand
GAGAAAACATAAATCGAATCCCGTCCTCAGACATGGACCACGCGGGTCATGGGAAATGACTGGACCACGACAAGCTTATGTGATCAAGACGGGATCAAACTACAAGATGTGGTACAATGGTCACATTCCCGATGAACATCGAGTTGGAATTGCAACATCGATGGATGGTATTGTGTGGAAGAAACATCCAGCGAATCCCGTTCTCGACGTCGACAGGCGTTTGTTCTGGGAGCGATTGAGAGTGGGGATGGTATCGGTCATTGGCCCTGACAGTTTTGGTGGTTACAAAATGTGGTACCAGGGAGTCCCCGGATGGGATATTGGGTATGCGACTTCGAAAGATGGAACAGCATGGACGAAGTTCTCCGACAATCCAGTTCTATCCGATGCCGACATTGTCTTTCATCCTAACGTGATCTTCAATGGACAATTTTACGAAATGTGGTACGCCTTAAAATCGCACCCAGACTCACGAGTGAAGTATGCAATGTCGGCAGACGGAATACAATGGACGATAAGCAAAGAACATCCACTGAAACCCGGCCCTGCAGAGTGGGAGGCTTGGGGAATCATGCCGGGAGATATTTACTTCGATAGCAACACGTACCACATGTGGTATCAGGGCCTGAGCAAGGAATGGCGAAGTGGCTATGCACTGTCGCCCAAGGGGGTGAGCATAAACATCTCTCCAGCCTATATTTCTCCTACGTCTGGTCCTGTCCGCATCGTCTCGCGCGTGGATAGTCCGGCAGGCCTCTCATTCTCAGCGAAAATCAAAATGGCGAATACCGTCGTCGGGATCCTGGATCTTTATGACGATGGCAAACATGGAGATGGACTTCCTCTCGATGGTGTTTTTGCCAACGACTGGTTTCCAAAGGAAGAGGCGTCGTACACCGTTGACCTTGAACTGAAGGTACGGCGACAAAAAACTCTCGCGTTTCAGATGGCGAACGCTGGTGCGTTTACAACGGCAGGTCCCGTTACGTGTGAGAAGGTGGAAATTGAAGGGAACAAAACACCGCACCCAGGGGATTCGGTCCATGTTAGACTTGTTCTTCATAATCACGGCGCGAAAGCGGCAGTACCGTCGATTGCAACGTCAGTCTCAAGCCCCGATACGTTGGTGAGTTGCGATTCTGACATGAGCCTGTCGTACGGCGATATACTCCCCGGAGGTTCGGCCACGACGAAAAGGTACCATACGCTGTTTATAAGCCCCGACTTCCCCGGTGGGCAAGAAGCAAAGATCAATGTAACGATTTCAAGTATGGATGCTGGCATCTGGAATAGTGCGATTACTTTCCCGGTCGCGCTTCCCTGGTGGCGTACAAATTTGGCTTATGGGGTTTATGGAGTGCTTGCGCTCGGTCTTTTATACGCCGTGCGTCGATACGAAGCGAGGAAAACGCTTATCAAGCATCAACTGGAAATGGAACGATTCCAGGCCGAAAGACTCAGAGAGCTCAACGAGCTCAAATCCCGGTTTTTTGCAAACATTTCGCATGAATTCCGGACGCCGCTAACGCTGATTGAGGGGCCTGTGAAACGGCTTCGGTCCGGAGAGTTTAAGGGAGATCCAATTGAACAGTATGACCTGGTCCTGAGAAACAGCCGGGTTCTGCTGAGGTTGGTGAATCAATTGCTTGACCTCTCGAAAATCGAATCTGGAGAGATGAAGCTAAAAAGGAGAAAATGTGACTTCGTTGAAACCGTGAAGCAGGTTGCCGCGTCGTTTGAGTCCTTCGCAAAAACCAAGTCTATCGAATTCAAAGCAGAAATTTGCCAGCCGTCTCTTGTAGGCTGGTTCGACCGCGATGCGGTGGAAGAGATTGTCACAAACTTGTTGTCGAATGCCTTCAAATTCACTCCGGAAGGCGGGGACGTGGGGCTGCAAATTCAAAACCCGCGATCCGAAATCCGAAACGACATCGAACTTGTCGTCTCTGACACCGGCCCCGGCATCGAAGCGAGTGAGTTAGGCAAAATCTTCGACCGCTTTTACCAGGTGGACGCCTCGCAAACGCGTGAGCACGAAGGAACAGGTATTGGTCTGGCGCTGACAAAGGAGCTCGTAGAACTCCACGAGGGCGAAATTCATGTGACAAGCGAGGTTGGCAAAGGAAGCACCTTTACGGTGCGATTGCCGAGAGGCATCGAACATGTCGAACAAACAGAGATTGCCATAGGTGCTCAAGAAGAGGCAACTGCGCGTGAACAGGACCATTCGACCTTCGAGGCAAACACGTCCAACTCTGAACAGCGTACGCACTCTATCAATGGATCGCTACCGCTTGTCCTCATCGTTGAGGACAACGCCGACATGCGCAGGTACATCCGATCCAATTTAGAGACAACGTACAGGATTCTTGAAGCCACGAACGGTGAGGACGGGCTTCAAAAAGCAACCGAGGTTATACCGGATTTGATTATCAGTGACGTGATGATGCCGGAGATGGACGGATTCACATTATGTCGTAAGCTCAAGACGGATGAAAGGACGAGCCATATTCCTGTTATTCTGCTTACCGCAAAGGCTGAGATGCCGCAGAAAATCGAAGGCCTTGAGACTGGCGCGGACGATTACCTGACCAAACCGTTCGAAGCCCAGGAACTTCATGTTCGGATGAGGAACCTGATTGACCAGAGGCGCAAGCTCCGCGAGAGGTTTGGCAGAGAAATCAAGTTGAAGCCGGCAGATATTGCGATCACGTCCTGCCGATGAGCGGTTTCTCAATAAAGCCCTGGAGTTGGTCGAGGCTCATATTGCCGATACTGCGTTCACCGCGGAAGTTTTTGCCCGGGAAATGTACCTGAGTCAGATGCAGTTTCACCGGAAGATCAAGGCGATGACGAATCGTTCTCCGTGGGAGTTTGTTCGAACGATAAGACTCGAACGCTCCAGTCAATTACTGGAGAAGAAAGCCGGCACGGTCGCTGAGATTGCATACCAGGTCGGCTATTCTGATCCCTCCCATTTCGCGGATGCTTTCAGAAAGCAATTTGGCGTCAATCCGTCAGAATTCATGCAAAGCAAACAAAAAGCCAGTCAGGGCACGACCCCTCTTTTGTAAAGCACTTCGTAGTAACCATTCTCAACAGGGCCTAACAGGTTAAGCCAGCGCCGGTTTTTGTTAAACCAGCCCTACCTTCGCTTTTCCCCGATTGCATACATTGTA
>CAYNRS010000365.1:0-3189 GCA_964399565.1 uncultured Ignavibacteriaceae bacterium | reverse complement strand
TCACCTTCCGCGAAACATTGATTCTGCAAAGACCTATCCCATCATGTATGTGTTGGACGGAACATCACAGGACGGGCATATCGCTGAGAAGTTCGATAGGTTATCGACGGACGGTATTGTTCCCCAGGCGATTGTCGTCGGTATCCCGAACATGACGGCGGAAAACAGGCAACGGCAATTGATACCCCCGTATATGAGAACTGATCCTGACAAGGCGGACAGCCCGTATGGAGAAGCCGACAAATTCCTGGAGTTTATGGAATCCGAGTTGTTCCCCTTTGTTGAAAATTCGTATCCGGCATCAAAAACCCGTTTGTTTGCAGGAAATTCCAGAGCCGGATTGCTGGTGATGCATTCGCTCCTGTTTAAACAAGAGTTGTTTCAGGCAAGGTTTTGCTTCAGCACGCCGTTTTGGCGATGGGATAATCTCATGGTTTCAAAAATCTCCGACTTTCTGAAAACGAGAGACACGTTGAAGACTTTTCTCTATATGAGTGCCGGAGAAAAAGAAACTCCGAACATCAGAAATGGACTTGCAGCGATGGCAAAAGCATTGAGGGAACATGCGCCCAGGGGATTGACCTGGCACGCAGACTCCACGCCCGATACCGATCATCAAAACAATGCCCAGATTTCAGGATGGAATGGAATTGCTAGATGGGGTGAATATCTGAAACGATAAAGTCGGATGACAAATCCGGCTTTTTGTGTTTTTTGCTCGTAGGGACGTTCAATTAAACGTCCCTACTAGAATCCGTACGCTAGTCCCATCATGAAAGACACTCCATTATAGCTTACCTCCATACTATTCAGAGTGGATCCGCGGCTGTCGCGAAACTCATCCAACTTCAAATATCGATAGGCAAAATCTATGGAGAGTCCTATTTTTTCCCACATCGGCATCACCTGCTGCAGGCCGACCCTGAAACCGTAGCCCTGCCCTTCATACGTCCTCTTCTGTTCACCGAACGACCCCGTCGTTACCTCGTCATCAAAAATTGCGAACGCGTAAACAAAGCCTACCTCCATCTTCACACGAGTTTTTGGGATCACTGTGCCGGAGCTAATCGAAAATGGATACAATGAATATCGTGAGATTGCCGTGCCGGACAAAGGGTTCCCCGGGGCACCGGACGGATCAGTCTCGCGAGTAGTGAATGTAAATCTTCTGGTCGAAATCATCATCTCTCCCCGTAACGAAATGACGGATTCTATATTTGGAGGCCGAAATGTCAACCAGACAGCAAATTGACCGGGGGTGCGAATGGGCGGCTCATTCGTGTTGAAAGCAGAGTTGTTGAATTGAATCTGGTCATTGATCGCCGTCGGGTTTATGAATGCGACACCTCCCGAAATCCCAAAGCTCAGGATGGGCGGCGGCGTGGCGGCAAAAAGTGTATCCACCTCCTCTTCCTGAGAGCGACATTTTGTCACCACAATCACCAAGATGATCAGCAGTACATTCTTCACATTCACTTTTTCAACGCCGTTATTCGAATGATACTCGCCTGCGGTGTGTATCCTCGCATTTCAACAATGTACACTCCTGGAAGAATTGTGCTTCCTCTGCTGTCCAACCCATCCCATGCGACAATAAACTGAGAGCCCGAAGGATGCGACGCGTTCTCAACGAGGGTTCGAATCGGCTGCTGAAAACGGTCATACACAACCATCGAGACATACGAAGAGCTTCCACCCGTGCTTGGGACGCCATACTCAATGCTCGTGGTGCTTGTGAAAGGATTCGGGTAATTCTGGTTCATGTAGAAATTCGGGGGCGGCGGTCCACCCGGAATTTGCGGCCCTGTTGTTATGGTCTTACAGGCAGCAAAAACCAACAGGAGTATGGCAATCCGGTTTTTCATGAACGAGTTCTCAATCACAGAAATTTCTCTGCTCGATGGGATCTCAATATCGTTTGAAATATCACCAAAGGTGAATCCATTGTCAATGATGCGCGTGATCGACGATACGATACGTTCGTTCATTCAAAGCACAAACGATTCCTGTTATTGATTGTGTCTCTTATTTACTAAGGATATCTGCTGTCATAAAAACGTGGAATTTGCAGGAAAGCAAAAAGCCGGATGACGACTCCGGCTTTTTGTTTGGACACAACATCGTAGGGGCGATTCCCGCCTCGCGTATTCGTTCATTTAAGGCGGGCAGGCATGAATCGCCCCTACGTGCATAAATCACAAATATTTCTTCAAGAATCCCAGCATTCTCGGCCATGCCTTTTGAGTTGCTTTCAGGTTCGCGCCGCTTCGACCACCTTGCTGTCGAAGAAAGCCATGGCCCGCGCCTTCGAAAATCTCGTATTCGTAGACCTTCCCCAGTTTCTTCATTTCTGCCGATGCGGGCTCAATGGTGGCATTCACTCTGGCGTCATCGCCGCCATAAAGTCCAAGAACTGGAGCCTTGATGTTCGCCAGGTCCTTTGCATCAGGCGCACCGCCGTAGTACACGATGGCGACGTTGAGCTCGGGTTGCTGTGAGGCATACCGAAAGCTCTGCGAGCCTCCCCAGCAATAGCCTACCGTCGCGCTTTTTCCATTTGCCGCGGGCAATTTCACGGCGTAACTCCTCACTGCGTTAAGCCGCCTTGTCACTTCCTCAGGTGTCAATCCGCGAATCAGACGCGTGACGTCATCCCGACTTTTTACGGAATCCGTTCCTCCCCCGCCAGGTCCCATCCCTGAAATCAAATCTGGCGCAACGGCGATAAACCCATCGGCAGCAAGCTGGTCTGCTACTCCGCGTATCCAGTCGGAAAGGCCAAAAATTTCATGGATGACGATGACAATGGGACCTTTGTCCTAGCGTTCCGGATAGACGACAAACGAGAGGAGTGAAACCCCACCTTCCGTTTTCACATCGACAAACTCCGTATGCCTGGGAGTTTTTTCCAAACGCGCTTTTGCGAGCGAGTCCGGCGGCGGGAGGTTGCCGTCATCCTGAACACGGACAGAGGTAACGGGGTTCTTTTCCTGGTGGCCGGAATGGTCGTGGTCCTGGCTGAACGCAATAAATGCCGGGAAAAGAACAGAAAAAACCGCGATGTGTCTTCTCATAGATCCTCCTTTTGGTTACCCTATCGAAAGGAATATAGAAAAAATTCCATGAAGGCGAATCGTTTGACGATCAATGTTTAATCTATAGGGACGTATGGCTATACGTCCCCGCAGC
>CAYNRS010000364.1:0-3202 GCA_964399565.1 uncultured Ignavibacteriaceae bacterium | reverse complement strand
TTGGCTCATCCTGCTTCCGTTCCGGCTCATTGGGATTGCAGTTGACGGCGTTTTTAAATTTATCAAAGCGCTCATTAAGCTTCCGGCTCGAGCACTGCAAGGGACAAAGAACGGCTGAAGAGCAGCAAAAGCTTGTTTCTGAAGTCTGTTGAGGTCGCTATTCAAGAAAGCCCAGGCTGAACGATCTCACCAAAGTAAGTCCGACGCTCCAATTTTCACTTCCCTCAAAAGAGTTGCCGTAGTCGCGATTATCACCTGCGGCTTGAAGAGAGCCGTGTAATCCCCACTGATAGTCTTCCAGGTCGTACAGAAACCCATAACGCCCGATAAGTTTGCTGTTATGAGTTTCATAACCGGCAAAACCCACGACTTCAAGAAAAAGCCTAACGCTTTCGGTAAGTGGGGCAAGGACGCCCGCGTCGAAACCATAGACATCATCCTGAACACCGACGACTTCCGGGTTTCCGACAATCGAGAAGCTCAAATTGAGTCGCGCTTTAACGTTCGAGAAGTGTTTTGAAAGCAGCAGATGTGAATGAAAGTCGGTTTGGTTGCTGCCGAGGCGGGTTCGCGCGTATGAAGAGTTGGGCAATTTGACAGAATTCTGAACCCCAACGGCAGGGAAATTCTCCTGTTCGCGAAAGAAGGTGATCCTTGTTGAAACCGTGAGATCCCCCCAGTCAGACAAATCTCTTCCGTCTGCGGTTTTTCCTGAAAGACCTCCCAGCCAATCGAGGTCGAGGTTCACATTATCGGCAACACCTTGATGCCAGCCCAGAACGAAGACTCGCCAGACGGATTGCGGGAATTCCGGGGGCGGCGGAATATCTTTCCGCAAGTACTCCATGCCGATACCTGCGCGGACTTTTCCCTTACCCAAAGTCTGGGCGCTTTCAGTCCTTAATATTGGCCGTTGAGCAAACAGCATGTCCAAAGCGAAGAGCAAAATCGTCAACACTCTGACTGCATGCATCATGAAAGGGCCTCCGGTTTGTGGGGATGGGTCGAATGGTAATTGAAGATTTTTCGTTATGCAAGATAATTTAGCAAATCTTCGAAGCTGTTGGGGGCTCAGGTGATAGTGCTCACCCAAAGGAGAGTTTGAGATGAACGATCTCGGGCGAGTTTCCTATTCTAATGGGAGGGCCCCACGTGCCAACGCCGCTGGAGACATAAAAATGCGTTCGGTCCTTCTTCTTGTATCCCCAGCTGAGTTCAAACATTCTTTTTGTGATAAATTGAAACGGCCACAGTTGACCATGATGCGTGTGCCCCGAAAGCTGAAGGTCGACTCCGTGTTCAACCGCTTCATCAAGCCGAAAAGGCTGGTGGTCCATTAGAATAACAGGAAAATTCTTATCGACAGACTTCATGATGTCGCCAAGCGGAGCCCGTTGTTTTCCTGCGAATTGGCGAATTGCCCGGTCTTCGCGGCCGACAATAAAAACACTGTCCGCAACCTTCAGGGAGTCGTCGCGCAGGACATTGACCCCATGTTCAATCAAATACTCGTTGGCTTCTTCGACCCCGCCGATATACTCGTGGTTTCCCGTGCAAGCAACGACTCCGTATTTTGCCCGAATCGTCCTGAGCGTTTCCCCGAGGTTTTGCTTGATCACAGGACCCAGGTCCTCATCGACGACATCACCGGGAAGCAAAACGAGGTCGGGGTTGAGCGAGTTAATTTTTTCGACGATGTGCTCCAGTCGTGATTTGCAGATTATTGTACCGAGATGAATGTCAGAGGCTGCAACGATGCTGAGTGCCCTCAGTGCGTGCGAATTTTTTGGAATTGTAAGTTCGAGAGTTTGTACTCGCAGTTTCCTTGCATTGAAATGTCCCGCCACAAGGAGCACAAAGACTACGCTCAGTGCGGACAGAGCAAGAACGCGCTCTGTGAGAGCCATATTCGATGCGATAAACACAGGAAAATAGGGGAAGAAGGTGTTGACCAGCCTCAGAACATCCACAACATAAATAATGAGGAAGAAGTACACCATGGCGGAAAGCCAGTATGCCCCGATGAACACCAGCGTACTTGTGAACCATGTAAGCGTCACGCGTTCCAAGAGCCGGCCGACGATGTACGAATACGCGAAGAATGCGAATCCGACAGCGTACCAGGCCTGGTATTCGGGCGGCACGACGCTCCATCCCCGCACAAAAATGTACCCATTCAGGATGGTGTACAGGGTGAAAGCGATGGAGAAGAAGAGGATGAATTGGAGTGTTCGATTCATTGCTTTTCGGCGTCGCCGTAGGGATTTGATTACCGTCCGTCCATCTTTTTGGCGGAATCAAATCCCTGCAGAACTCAGACCACCAGTTTTTCCAATCGGATTCTCGTAATTTTCCGCTGTTCTTCCGCGGCGATTATCAACTCCGGCTCCGGCTCATTGTGCAATCTCTCCTCAATTGTTTTCAACATCTCTTCAGCGCTTTTCCCGGTCGCACAAACAATAAAAATATATCCGAATTTCTCTTCGTACTCTCGATTCCGCTCGGCCAAACGCTGCAGGACTTCTTCCGTCGTTGTCAAAATTCCGGCCTGCTCGGCCTCAGCCGCCGTTGTGCTGAATTTCTCCCTCAGAGCCTCACGGTCACCGATTCTTGGATGGTGCTCAAAGGCTTCCTTCCAATCAGACGGCGAAAGGGTGTTCCAAATTGTGCCAGCCGCTTCAAAAAACTCCTGCAGAGAAGCAAATGGTCTTCGGTCAACAATCTGGCGAACCCAATTCCTTGCACCACAGCATTTCTGGAATTCAAGATATGCGGCCTCGAAAGAAAGATCGTTGAGCGATTCAAGAGTCAAGGTCTATCCCAAAATGCCGAATACGCGGAACCTGCTGACCCCGCCATCGGGGTAGATGTTGAGTTTCACGTGGCTTGCCGTCCCGTCAACTTTCAGTTCTCTCTGAAAGAAATGTCGGAAATGAGGCTTAAGTTTTGTTTTTGGTAGAATCTCCGCCCAATCAAATCCAGTCCATGTAAGCGAGTCAACAACTTTTCCTTCCACGCCGCAAGTTTCCACGGAACACATGTCGGGGTAATTCCCTTTGAAGTGGTTCGTGTCGACCTCGACCCTCTTGATGAATCCGGGTTTTCCCAGCTTCACAATCGCCCAATCATAACCGGAATCGCGACGGCGCTTTGTTTCCCATCCGCCTCCCATGTTCTCCGCACGGCCCGGAATGATAAGGTT